>JAEYON010000076.1 GCA_023411645.1 Bacillota bacterium
GTTTGCAGCAACATAAGTTTTCATAGTTGTTTTAATATCATCACCTGCGATACCTTCGTGTTCGATGATATAACGATCAGACACCTTATTTGCATATTCTTCTATGCTCTCAACAAATGCGGTCATACCGTCTGTGAGTTTGGTATTTTGATCAAGTACACGGATAACTACTTTTTCATTTGTATTTGCATTGGATTCAGAAGCATTACTGCTGGATTGTGTCGAACTAGTTTCTCCTGAGCCGGAAGAAGACGCGTTTCCGCAGCCGAACATGGTTAGAAGAAGACAGAAAACAAGAAGTGCGGGCAAAACACGGGTTAATTTCTTCATAAATTGACCTCACCTTTCCTAATTCAAGTATAATTTTGATATTACTCACCGGAGAGTAAGTTAGTTACAGGTTTGCTGTAACTCTTCTTGTCCTTTATTATAGGAGTGGCAAATGCCAAGATAAATAGAAAATAATTTATATTTATTGAAAATAATTTATGTGTTTTTAATAAAACTATATCGAAGCAATTCGGCATTCAACAACATGATCCCGTAAAAAGAACAAAATGTACTATCTCCTCAACTTCTCTTCCTTTCACAAGCTCAAGGTACCTTTTTTCTTCTTAAAAAATAGTCTGCAGCTATTTCATATATTATATTATCAAAAACAGATTTAATCTGTCTATCGACAAATTATCCCATTCAAACGGAAAAATAATTCTTCTTCAACTCGAATGGTAATAATATGTTTACATAAAAAAAATGTGTAAAAATTCAGCCGGAGATAGCTGACAAGCTCTACCGCAATCAAAAACATCAAATCATTCACAAGAAAATTCAAGTGCATTTTTTATCAATATTTGATTGCACTGTTTTTTCTATTGGGATAAAGTATAGATAAAACAAATCTGAATTTGCTGAGGAAAATAATGCAGTACTTCATAAGCAATAATTCGTTTTGGAAGATAATAGATAAGGATGTAATTAGATGAAAGAGATTCTCTCGGGAGCAGGAATCATTCTATTGTATGTCGCGGTGCTTGCGACTGCTGCATTCTTGATTCGTAGGTTTACGCATATCAAGGATGAGCTGTTTCGCAAGTTTCTTCATATGATTTTGATAGTCGCTCTGATGTTCTGGCCGTTTGTATTTGAGCATTGGTATGCGGCAGCAATCACCGCGCTTGTATTTACAGCGCTCTTTTATCCACTGCTTGTTCTATTTGGACGCATCAAAGCATTTTCAAAGTTTGTGTCTGAACGTAAAAAAGGTGAGTTCAAATCGAGTATGCTGTGGGTGCTTTTGATGTATGCCGTTGTAGTCGCAGTGTGCTGGGGCTGGCGCGGTGAAAGACTTCTGACAATTGCAACTGTCAGTGCGTGGGGCTATGGAGACGCGGCGGCGGCTCTCATTGGAAAACGCTTCGGGCGTTATTTCATTGAGGGAAAGCATATTGAAGGACGCAAAAGTGTGGAAGGCAGTCTCGCCATGTTCTGCATATCCTTTGCCTGTGTGCTTACTGTGCTTCTTATCCGCGGCGGTATGGCGTGGTACGAATATTTACTGACGGCGCTTGTAACGGCCACCGTTACGACGATTGTTGAGCTTTATTCACTGCACGGAAGTGATACGGTAACCTGCCCGTTTGCGGCTATGGCAGTGATTCTGCCGCTTACATGGTTGTTCGGGGGGGTGGTCTGATGCAAAGCAAGAGTGGCAGCCGGACGTTGCTGATGTCTGTGATTATGAGTGCACCAGGGCCTCTTGTTGTAGGGCTGGGACTTATCGCCGGAAGAAGCTCCACGCAGATCGCGGACTTTTTCCGCAGGAGTGCGGAGTTGTTGGCTATCATAGTCGCCTTTGTCGTGTATCGCAGAACGAATCGCGATGGTGGGATGGATGCAGCTTTGAAAGCGCACATGGAACTGCGCTCAAACCTGTTTGTGGGCGGGATGATGTGCGTCAGCGGCATATTCATGGTCATATTCGCAGTTTTCGGCGGAAACGCAGATAAAGGCAACGTCATCGCCGGACTTGCCATCGCCGCGATGGGTGCTGTTGCCAACACGATTTTCTGGGTACGCTATACGTTTCTTAGCAGAAACGGCGATAGTGCGATACTAAAAGTGCAGAGCAGGCTGTACCGCGCCAAATCACTGGTGGATATCTGTGTGACCGGCGTGCTCATTGTAGTAATGCTAATGCCGGGAACAGAGGCTGCACGGCGACTTGATATGGCAGGCTCGATTGTCGTGGCGCTGTATCTCGTATGGTGCGGAGCGAAAACCGTATATGAAAACGCACGACAAAAGCCCTTAACCCGGTAGCAGAATTCAGTGACACAAAATGAAACGAATGAAACCCCTGAAATATAAGAAATGTTTCATTTGAGTATCATATATAAAAATATAACCGTGTAAACCTTGTAATATCAAGGGTTGCAGGGTTTTCTTTCCTATTCCCACTCAATAGTCGCCGGCGGCTTGCTGGTGATGTCGTAAACGATCCTGTTGATATGCTTGACCTCGTTAACGATTCTGTTGGATACCTTTTCAAGAACATCATATGGAATCCTGGCCCAATCTGCCGTCATGAAATCAGTGGTGGTCACAGCCCTTAGGGCCAATGTATAATCATAGGTGCGCTCATCACCCATGACACCTACGCTTCTCATACCGGTAAGCACTGTGAAATACTGGTTGATAGATCTGTCCAATCCCGCATTTGCCACTTCGCTGCGGAAGATATGATCCGTATCCCTCAAAAGCTCCAGCTTTTCCTTTGTGATCTCTCCGATCACACGAACAGCCAGACCCGGTCCCGGAAATGGCTGCCTCCACACTATTTCAGCAGGTATGTTCAGCTCTTCCCCGACCTTTCTCACTTCATCCTTGAATAGATTCCGCAGCGGCTCGATAATCTCCTTAAAGTCCACATAATCCGGCAGCCCGCCAACATTGTGATGGCTCTTGATCACAGCCGCGTCTCCCTGACCGCTTTCGATAACATCAGGATAGATGGTACCTTGTACCAGATAATCCACTTTGCCGATTTTCTTTGCTTCTTCTTCAAAAACCCGGATGAATTCTTCTCCGATGATCTTACGCTTTGTCTCCGGGTCCTCAACTCCAGCAAGCCTTTCAAGAAATCTGTCCTGAGCGTCCACCCTAATCAGATTGATATCGAATTCTCCCTTGAATGTTTTCTCTACCTGCTCCGCTT
>JAEYON010000096.1 GCA_023411645.1 Bacillota bacterium
TGTTCTGACAGCTAAAAAAAGAAGCCCTTTTTACCTCGGCTTGAGGATTAAAAAGGGCTTACCTTTTGATAGGCATTTACAAGCTAATGATACTCAAATTACAAGACAAAATCAGAAACGCTTGACAGACAATATTTGCGAATTTGATGGTTACGTGTTAAAATTATAGTAGCGTTCAATATAGCAGGGAGGTCAGATGAAGCTACAGGAATCCGGAGAAAACTATTTAGAAACCATTTATATGCTGGCCAACGAAACGGGCTATGTCCGTTCAATTGACATTGCACACGCGCTGTCTTTTTCCAAGCCTAGCGTAAGCCGTGCCATGTCAATTTTAAAGAAAGCCGGGCATATCAATGTAGATAAAGAAGGTCAAATTGAGCTAACTCCATCTGGCCGCCGGATTGCAGAACGAGTATACAGCCGCCACCGCCTGCTCACGGACTATCTTGTTGCTATAGGAGTCAGCAAAGAGACGGCATCAGCAGACGCCTGCCGTATGGAGCATGTCATCAGTGAGGAAACCTTTGAAAAAATCGAAGCCCATGTGAAAATGGAGAGAACCTCCGAATAATTACGAATGCTCCTGCGGATGTTTGATAAGCAGGTCAGGGCAAATTATGCCCGGATCATTAATAATACAAAATCATAATAGAAAAGGAGACGTATCAATGAAAGATTTGAAAGGTACAAAGACGGAGCAAAATCTTATGACTGCATTTGCGGGTGAAGCTCAAGCAAGAACCAAGTACACGTACTATGCTTCCCAGGCTAAAAAAGAAGGTTATGAGCAGTTATCAGCCATTTTTATGGAAACAGCAGAGAACGAAAAAGAACATGCAAAATTATGGTTTAAGGCTTTACATGGCGGCGCAATCGGCTCAACAGCAGAGAATCTCAAAGATGCCGCAGCAGGCGAGAATTATGAGTGGACCGATATGTACAAAGGCTTTGCCGAGGATGCCCGCAATGAGGGATTCAATGAACTCGCCGCTGCATTTGAGATGGTTGCAAAGGTTGAAAAAGAGCATGAGGAACGTTATCTGACGTTATTGAAGCACCTGGAAGAGGGAAAGATCTTCCTGAAGGACGGCACAGTCGCCTGGAAATGCAGAAACTGCGGCCACATCCACATTGGTGTTTCAGCGCCCGCACTTTGCCCGGTCTGCAAACATCCCCAGGCTTATTTTGAAGTAAGAGCCGAAAATTATTGATAACAAAGCCCGAATAATCGTTCAACTGACGTTAAGTCCCGGAAAACCTGTTAAGTGCTAACAGGTTTTCTTTTTACTCAATTTCCTGATAAATTCCGACAATCTGCTGCAATAAAAAGTTATGGCAAACTGTACTGTAATAGGTTAAAATAGTGCTGGACATACAAAGGAGTGACAGGACAGGATGACACTAGATCAGCTGCCAATAGGAAAAAGAGCGAAAATTGTTGCAGTGCGTGGCGGTGGCGCTTTACGGGACAGGCTGCTGGATATGGGCCTGACGCCAAAAACAATAGTAATGATTCGGAAATTTGCTCCAATGGGAGATCCAATTATGCTGACATTACGGGGTTATGAACTGACTTTGCGCATTGAGGATGCAAAAAATATTGATGTTGAGGATGTTATTGAATGATTTTTGCACTGGTGGGAAATCAGAATAGTGGCAAAACAACGCTTTTTAACCAGTTGACCGGCTCAAATCAGCATGTTGGCAATTTCCCAGGTGTTACGGTTGAAAGCAGGGAGGGTTCTGTACGCAGGCGCAGGGACACAATTGTGGTAGATCTCCCGGGCATCTATTCCCTTTCTCCGTATTCGAGTGAGGAAATTGTCACGCGTGATTTTATTATTAAAAACCACCCAAATGGCATCATTAATATCGTCGATGCCACCAATCTCGAACGAAATCTCTATCTGAGCCTGCAGTTGATCGAACTGAACACACCAATGGTGATTGCTCTTAACATGATGGATGAGGTTCGTTCCAACGGCGGAACCATAAAAATTGCTAAAATGCAGAAGGAGCTTGGAGTACCCGTTATCCCCATCTCTGCCAGCAAAAATGAAGGAATTGATGAACTGATCGATGTAGCGATAAAGCTCGCCGAATCCGGGCAGTTGCCTGAAAGACATGATTTTTGCTCAGGTGCCACTCACAGGACGATTCATGCTGTTGCACATATGATTGAAGATCATGCCGAGAAGATCAATGTGCCGACAAGGTTTGCCGCTACAAAGATCATAGAAGGTGATCAGCCCTTAATGGAAGCTTTGCACCTTACCGATTCTGAGAAATGCTCCATTGATGAGAGCATCAAGGAGATGGAGCACGCGCTGGGTACAGATAGAAAGGCCGCAATAGCGGATATGCGTTATCAGTTCATAGTCAAGCTCTGCAACGATACAGTTATTAAGCCAAAAGAGAGCCGTCAGCATCTGCGAAGTGTTAGAATGGACAACGTCCTGACAAATAAATATCTTTCCCTGCCCATATTTTTCATCATCATGGGGTTGATCTTCTGGCTGACCTTTGGAGTGATCGGCAGCTTCCTAAGCGATCAGCTGGGAAACGTCATTGAGCTAATCAGCGAAGTTGCCGCAATCGGGCTGATTGCTGGAGAGTTTAACCCGGTTATGGTCTCTCTGGTCGTGGATGGTATCTTCGCAGGTGTCGGCAGTGTACTGTCGTTTATTCCGACCATTGTTGTGCTTTTTTTCTTTCTTTCATTGTTGGAGGATAGCGGATATATGGCAAGAGTAGCATTCATTATGGACAAGCTGCTTCGTAAGATCGGCCTGTCAGGCCGCAGCTTTGTGCCAATGCTGATTGGTTTTGGCTGCTCTGTACCTGCCATTATGGCTGCACGGACGCTTCCAAGCGACCGTGACAGAAAGATGACTATACTTCTGACTCCATTTATGAGCTGCAGTGCAAAGCTGCCGATATACGGCATGTTTACGATGGCATTTTTTCCCGAACACCGGGCGCTTGTGATGATCAGCTTATATGTTCTTGGCATGCTGCTTGGCGTCATCAGCGGACTGATACTGAATAAAACAGTATATCGCGGTAATCCTGTTCCTTTTATCATGGAGCTTCCCAACTATCGTCTGCCAAGCACCAAGACTGTCCTCCTGCTGCTCTGGGATAAGGCAAAGGACTTCCTGACAAGGGCGTTTACGGTGATCTTCATTGCTTCGATAATTATATGGTTTTTCCAGACCTTTGATATACGCTTCAACGTCGTATCAGACAGCTCTGACAGCATGCTTGCCGGTATCGGCCGGCTTATTGCCCCATTACTTGCTCCTATCGGTTTTTCCGACTGGCGCGCATCTACCGCACTAATTACTGGCTTTATGGCAAAAGAGGCTGTTATTAGTACATTTGCAATTCTCACAGGCGCCGGTGCGGCAGAACTCCCCGCAGCACTCGCTCAAATTTTTACTCCTCTGTCCGCCATATCGTTTCTGGTATTCACGCTTGTTTATTCGCCCTGCGTCGCTGCCATCGCTACAGTCAAACGCGAAATGAGAAGTACAACAGCTTCTGTGGGGGTTGTTCTGTATCAGACAGCGGCGGCTTGGGCGGTTTCATTTATTGTTTACCAAATCGGGAATCTGTTTTTCTAGGAGTGGGCGTTTTATTCCACTCTGGCTGAAACAGTCACATTGATATTTCCTCGAGTAGCTCTGGAATAGGGACAAATCTGATGGCCTTCCTGCACTAACGCATCAGCGGTTTCCTGGTCAGTACCGCTGAATATTGCAACGATATTAACCTCAAGAGTATTTTCATCAGCCTCGTTTTTGCCCAAGCCTACTGTCAACTCGATCGTCGGAGCCGCAACAGGCAGCTTTTTTACTCTCAGAGCATGCTGCACAGCACCTCCGAAGCACGCAGCATATCCAGCCGCAAACAACTGCTCTGGGTTTACTCCGGGCTTAGTGCCGCCCATTTCTGCGGGAGGCGCCATGTCAAACTCCAGCGGGCTGTTCTCAACCATTACCTTGCCGTTACGTCCCCCTGTAGATATCGCCTTTGTACTATATTGGATGTTCATAACATCAACCTCATTTCTCTGCTTTCCATAGACCGTGAAGATTACAGTACTCATATGCCACAATCTTTTCTGCAGCTATATTTTTTTGTACAAAATTACACGGAGCACCTTCACAATTCGGAACAAGCTCATCGTTTTCACCTGTGTACGGCATTCCATCCTCCTGCTGATAGAAGGTGAATTCAGCTTTCGGTTCCATTCCGGGCTTCAGATATACCATTCCCACACTGCAACCGGCAACTACGGCGATCCATTCGATATAATGCTCAGGAGCCATCGGATGAGTAACGGATCCAACTGCTACCTTTATTCTTCCGTCTTCAATTGTCACAACAGGTACATGTTTTTCCTGTGAGGCATCCACAGTGTTCGCCTCCAGCTTTGTCATCGACTGGCCGCAACAGGTTAACGTACCGCCGCCTGATCTTGTCAGGACCACCATATTCCCGCATAGTTCACAGCGATAAACTGTCAGTTCGTTCATGTCAAAAGTCCTCCTTTATAATTTTCCTAACAAAATATCCGTTTCATATGAAAGGATTCTTTATATATATACCCTGTATCCCTACTGGATAACAATAAATCAACAATGTAAAAATCAGACTTTTTTCTTGCTAGATTGCTTATTTGCATACATCATTATGTCTAATTTTTTTAGAAATTTCTCCACACTCAAATTGGAATAACGGTCATATACAGCGTAACCCATACTAAACTCAATTTTAAAGGGATTGTCAGAGGTCTTGTTATACCTTTCTGCAATGTGATTTATCCTGTTAACCGCCTTTTTAAGATCAGATTTATTGGAAATATCCAAAACCAGGCAAAATTCGTCTCCGCCAAACCGCGCAATAAAATCGTCTGCCCGCAGGCTGCTCTTAAGCAGTTTTGCGGCAGTCTCAATAGCATCATCACCGGTATCATGGCCGAAGTTATCATTGATCTTTTTAAAATTGTCTAAATCGACCAGAACAGCAGAAAAATTCTTATCACAGGCACTCACCTTTTCCTTTAAATATGCATCGAGCCTCATGCGGTTATTTACTCCCGTCAGGTAATCCGTGTAGATATTACGATTCTGGATGTTCAAAAACAGAACCAGAATGGAAAGAACAACTCCATTTAATACAAATGATATTCCATAGGAAGTTATCTGTAGAATAGTACCGATAACAGGAGGTATTACAAAGAAAATCAGCGTCTGGAAATTCTTACGATCAAGCCTTTTTCTGTTTTTTATCACAATCGCAGTACTGACGCTTACCAATCCCATGATAAATACCACCGGGATCCAATAAAGCGAGCCTCTGTGATAAATATTATCCTGATCGATGTAGTAAAACCATCCGTAAGCCTGTGATAAAACCAATAAAACAACATAGACACTGCTAATACTGAGCATGATCAGTAAAAGCTTTTTCGTTCTGCTTTCATCATGGAATACCTGATAATGAACGTATGCGATCCACAAGGAAGGAATAACCGGATTTAATAAAAAAACCGAAAAGTTCCCCAAAGTATTTATTAAAGGGAAGATCGTATCAGGTCTTCCATCAAATCTGCTCATTATATCCAGAAACAGTTGCAGGATCGTACAGTATAAGATCATCATAAAAAGCCGATCCTGGATGAAATCCATCCTGATCAGCTTCTTCCCATGGTTAATGATAACAGCCAGCAGAATAACTGAATACATGTTGATGAAAAAATTGCCTGACAGGTTATCTGCCAAAATGTTGACCATATTTATTATCTCAACTCCAGAGTCATTCTTCTGCACATTGTACTGCTATTCAAAGTGTAGCATTAATCATAGGCAATTGTCCATATCACATAGTTAATTTATCTCCTCCGTAAATAACTTAGCGAGCTTCACCGCCTCATACGCATCCCGCGCATACCCGTCAGCTCCAATCTGTTCGGCATACTCCCCGTTCACTACGGCACCTCCGACAATGAATCTGCATTTACATCCCTCTGCCCTGGCCAAGCTTATCACTTCCTTCATTTCAACCATTGTCGTAGTCATCAGGGCTGACAACCCTACAATGGCGGCATCCGTGCGCTTCGCTTCATCTACAATCCTGCGTGCGCTCACGTCCTTGCCCAGATCATGTACCTGAAAGCCGTAATTTCTGAGCATCAGTGCAACAATATTTTTCCCTATATCATGAATATCTCCTTTTACAGTGGCAAGCACTATGACATCGGCCTTGCCTGCAGTTGCGTCTGAGCCGTTCTGCTTCAGAAGCGGTTCAACACAGTCAAAACCCTTTTTCATTGTGTGGGCGCTTTGTATTAGTTGAGGAAGAAAGTATTTCTTTTCATCGAAAAGCTTCCCGACCTGATTGATTGCGGGAATGAGGAACCGATCCACAATATCCCGTGGGCTCGTATTTTCGTTCAAAGCCTTATCAACCAGAGCCCCGATACCATCCTTTTCGCCCTTGATAACGGCGTCATGAATCCTCTCTCCAATTGTCTTGTGCTCCGCACTCTGATGCTCCGAAGTCTGACGCCCTTCCGTATGCGTCTGGCCGGCACCCGGCTTCTCAATATTGCTGAAATATGAGATGTATTTTTTACTATTCTCATCTTTCCCTGTCAAAACGTCACAAGCCATTTTAATGTTCATAAGCAACTCACTGGATGGATTTGCAATCGCCATAGTAAGTCCCCTGCCAATGGCCATAGACAAAAAGGCAGCATTGACCCAGCCTCTTTCAGGCAGTCCGAAGGATACATTGGAAAGGCCCACGATTGTATTGCATCCAAATTTTCTGCTGCACCATTCGATCAGATCCAGCGTCTCCACCGCAGCCTCCTGATTGGAGGAAACAGTCATCACCAATCCATCAATTACGATATCATTCTTTTTGTACCCATATTCAGCCGCTCTGGCAAAAACATTCCTGACAATCTCCTTCCGCTGCATCGCTTTCTCCGGTACACCCTCATCGCTCAATGGAAGCAATATAAACATAGCGCCATATTTTGCGGCTACAGGGAGCAGCTTTTCCAGCTTGGCCTTCTCTTGCGTTATAGAGTTGATCAATGCTCTTCCCGGATAAATTCTCAGAGCCGCCTCCAGCACTTCAGGCGAGGAAGAATCCAGGCTGAGCGGCGTATCGCAAACCTCACCAATTGCTTCAATGGCATTTATCATCGTTGTTTTTTCATCAATACCGGGCATACCAACGTTAACATCCAGAATATCGGCGCCCTTCTGTTTCTGTTCCGTTGCCAGTCTAACGATTTCCTCGGTGGAGCCCTCCTTCAGTTCTGCTTGCAGGACCTTTTTTCCCGTAGGATTAATCCGTTCGCCTATAACAGCGACTGGTGTATCTGCCCCAAAGAATACCGTTTTCCTTGAGGAGGTTACCGCGCTATATGGGTCGCATTCGATAGGTTTAGGTTTCAAATCAGTGCATCCACGGCTAATTTGATATATAAATTCCGGTGAGGTTCCGCAGCAGCCGCCTAAAAGATTTACGCCAGCTTCAATAAAACTCTGTGCATATAACCCAAATTCAACGGCCTCCATATCAAAAACCGTTTTTCCATCGATCAGCCGCGGGAGACCGGCATTAGGCTTGGCCAGCAGAGGAACTCTGGCATAAGGCTTGAGCATTTTAATAATATCCAGCATTTGCGCAGGTCCTGTGGAGCAATTGCAGCCAACCGCATCCGCACCAAGGCTTTGGAGTGTAATCAGCGCGGTTACCGGGTCAGTTCCCATGAGCGTCCTCTTTGCTTCATCAAAGGTCATGCTTACACATACCGGCAGGTCACAGCTCTCCTTCACAGCCAGCAATGCTGCTCTGGCCTCTTGTATATCCATCATTGTCTCTATGACAAACAAATCCACGCCGCCCTCCAGCAGCCCCTGAACCTGCTCCTTGTATATGTCAACACATTTCTCAAAGGGCAGGTCTCCCAAAGGTTGGATGAACCTGCCTGTAGGGGCCATATCGCCTGCAACCAATGTCTTTTCTCCGGCAGCCTCCCTGGAAAGCTGTGCCAGACGACGATTGATCTCAATTGTACGATTCCCATGTCCAGATTCGTCCAGTTTGATTCTGTTACCTCCAAATGTACATGTATAAATGATATCCGAGCCTGCATCAATATATTTCCTTTGAATATCTATGATAGCTCCCGGGTTTTCGATCACCCACTGCTCCGGACAGACGCCTGAAGGCATTCCGTTTTTTTGCAGCAGAGTTCCGGTTGCTCCGTCGAGGATAAGTACATTTTTGGAAATCATCTCTTTGAATTGATCTCTATTCATCGCTATTCAACTCCCCTTTTCTTCTACACCTGCTATTGCCAGGACTGATTTTTCCGGCACAAGCATATATTTTTCAGTCAGCGCAAGGTTCAACCGCTCCAGTTGAAGCGCATCAAAGATATTCCTCTGAAAGGTAAGCGGTAAATCGCCAAACCCAGGGCTGTACCTGTGCCTGGTCAGCTTTTTGCCCTCTCTGTCAAGTATTTTGTCCAGAAACTGCATGATCCAGTCAAGGACGGCATCGGCAGTCTGGGATGCGATCGAATCAAGAATCAGGCCTTTTGCCGCATCGCCCTTTTCTACCTCAAAGGCAATTCTGTCAGTCACGTCTCTTCCCACCGTCGAAGCCATAAGCAGCACAAAACGGCTGTCCTTCAGCACCTTTGACAGACTTTGACTCTGAAAGCTGATTCCATTATCCAGCAAAACGCCCTCATTGTCTACAGAAGATATACGAGTAAACAAATACGCGCCTGTCGGCTTGCATAAAGCCTCCCCCAGCCTGAAGCCCTCCTCAATCAGCGACAGATAGCCGTCGTCTAGCACCGTGGTCCCCTTGCGGTATCCGAGCCTTGACAGCACCATCTCCTTTTTTGGGACGGCAGGAATGTGCCCGAAATATTTCACTTTACCATTCATGATTTCCATAAACTTACTACTCCAATGAAGCGTCGTTATGTTCACCTATTTTTTAACTATGTACACTTAAGTACAGTTTAATTGAAACCAAGTAAATAGTCAATTGAAATGAGTCAATTTTTAACTCAATTTTTACCTCAAATTTCTTCCTCGAAGATCGTCCTTTTAGTTTTATGTTGTTCCTCCTTTTTTCAAATGACTATGGCAGCGCACTGCTCGTTTTTTCAACATTAGGACAGAATTATTCAATTTCAAGTGTATTTTGTGGTCAAATATCCATAGAATGAGCCTTTTTCGAGCTTTTTTAGTCCTAAAACTGTAAAAACGAGCAGCGTGCTCCGCCTCGCTATCCATTCTACCTAACTCTTAATGGTTTATACGGTAACCATACGGTAAGAGATGCGACAAAAATACTGCAACAAGCCCCTCCATAGTTTATAATGGTATAGATTAGTTACATGAGCACATGAAACATATGATATTAAGGTGGTAGAAATGAAAAAGCAAAGAATATACGCGCTGCTAAATGCTCAAGATGCGGCATCGTCGGAACAGCGTTAGGTCATAAGCTTGTTGACCCGACATGCACGGAACCGGCACATTGCGAAAGATGCGGATATCAATATCCTAATAGTATACCACTTGGACATCAAATAACAATCCCTGCGACCTGCACCAGTTCGGCCATATGTTCAAGATGCGGGCCTGTAGGAGAAAAGCTGGATCACGACATGCTTGCCCCGACATGTACAAGCAATGTCAAATGTATGCGGTGCGGATATGAAGTTCCAGATACCATGTCACCTCATATCTATGGCGCGTGGGTTACACATTGGTGGCATCATTCCGAGGGATGTTCTAATCCTTCAAATCCAGATGCGCATGCATGGCATTCGGGTATGGAGGAAGGCCATTCTCTTTACAGAGAATGCATCAATTGCGGTAATCTGGACTGGGATGAGGTTAACGGAGAAAAATTGTCCACCTGCACCCTGTGTTATCCTGAGGATCCTGAAGGAGGCAGTGGCGAGAACCCTGATACATTAGGGACACCTGTGGTCGTCCAACCGGGCAATAACAGTACGGTGCCTTTGGGGAATGTACTTATCAAGTGGAATAAAGTAGACAATGCTACCGATGTTGTAACCAAATATCATATAAAGGTTGTCAGGAATTCAAACAATCAGGTAATCATTGAGAATGACACTACCGCTACATCTTACACAATCTATGCCTCTCAGTTGACTATCGGAGAAACATACACAGTAACAGTTAAAGCTACACAAACTGACATGACAAGCAGCCCGGAATCGTCGCCGGTGTCATTTACCGTGATCGGGGATTCTATCCCTTCAATCCAGTTGTTCAGGTATAGCGAGACTGTAGTTGCTGAGGCTTCCTCCCTCATCGTGCTGGATGGGACAGGAATCTCACAGATAATCAGTCTCGAAAACAGCGGGTGGTCTCCCCTTATCCCCAGTGTTTCAAATACCGTAGTTTCACTGTATAAGGGAGCCCAGGTGATACAGATATCATCACTGTCCTCTGAAGCAAAGAGCTATCTGATAAGCCAGGGCTGGACTACCGGAAAGATTAAGATAATAGACGTAAAGTCAAACAGTATAACGGTAAGCATCACAGACCCTGCGGGAAAAACTCTGAAAGTATTGGAAAAAGGCATGCTTTACAGAACCATAACACTCACGGCTGCGGATACTACAAAGACGATTTCCGGCCTTACCCCTAATACGGCGTATATATTCCAGCTATTCGCCGCCGGTGCAAGCGTGTATGAATCTGCCGACGGAGCAAATACTTTACCAGAGGAAACGATTCCTTACACTCTTGCATTACGAAACTATTTTATACTGAATGTCTACGGAGGAGAGCCCGGAAATGAAACTGCAATAGACACCGGATATAATCTCTGGCTGAGCAGCACATACAACACAATAGACACAGATTGTATCACACCATTCAAATATTATTATGAAAATGTATATGGAAATGATCCGGAATATCCGACATACAGAGAGTGGATTACATTATTCGGACGTACGATAGCCGCACCTCCATCAATCCCGGAACCTGTCGAACCAGATCCCGGCAGTGCCGATA
>JAEYON010000128.1 GCA_023411645.1 Bacillota bacterium
TCAAAAGAAATCCTCGCAAAACGAGGACTCATTAGTTGTGTGGATTACTATTTGAATTGAACCGCCTGGTGCCGAACGGCATGCCAGGTGGTGTGAGAGGGGGAAGAAATTTCCCCCTACTCGATTAGTGCGCCCGGCGGGCGCAACCTATATTTGTAGTCCTTCTTTTTTCCATGCCCTGAAACATTACTGATAAATCCACAGGCTCATGATGTTCTCCAAAAATGTACTGTGCGGTTGATAGCGTCTTCGTTGCTGTAGTTCAGATCTTAAACGCCTAGCTTATTAAGGCGGATCATCTCCTGGCTGGTAAAATTATTTCGCGCCACATGTCCCGACAAAGGAAGAATCTTTTCATGAATGGCGTCAATTATCCAATCGGCTTGCGGGAAAAAATAATCTTCCAGCTCATGTGCCGGTGTAATCCAGTTTTTTGAACCTACTACCACAGGTGGTGCATCAAGATAGTCGAAGGTAAGTTCACTAATGGTCTGCGCCATATCCTTAAGGTGCGAGCCTCTGTCGCAGGCATCGCTGGTGAGCAGGATTCGTCCTGTCTTCTTCACCGATTCAATCAGTTTTTCATAATTGAATGGAACGATGCTTCTGGCATCAATGATTTCAGCAGATAGCCCATATCTTTCTTCCAGAATTTTCGCCGCATCCAATGCGCGGTACAATGCTGCACCGATGGTTAGAATGGTGATATCCTTACCCTCGCGTTTCACATCAGGCTCGCCGATGGGAATCTCATAATAATCCGCCGGAACGCCTTCCTTGTGGAAGAGCTCTCCGATATCGTACAGTCTCTGGCTTTCAAAGAAAATCACCGGGTCGGTTCCCATTAATGCACTGTTCATCAATCCTTTGGCATCGTAGGGGGTAGCCGGATATACCACTTTTAATCCGGGAATATGTGCAACGATGGAGGTCCAGTCCTGTGAATGCTGGGCTCCGTATTTTGAACCGACTGAGATTCGAACAATCACAGGCATCTTCAATTGACCGGCACTCATGGCCTGCCATTTGGAAAGCTGGTTGAAAACCTCGTCACCGGCGCGGCCAAGAAAATCTGCATACATCAATTCCACAACCGCACGGCCTCCGCAAAGGCCATATCCAACTGCAGAGCCGACAATTGCACCCTCCGAGATGGGTGAGTTGAATAGACGGTTGTAAGGCATTGCCTCGGTTAAGCCGCGGTATACGGCGAAAGCTCCGCCCCAGTCACGGTTTTCTTCCCCGTAGGCAATAAGTGTAGGATCGGTGTAAAACTTGTCAATCATGGCTTCAAAAACAGCGTCTCTGAATTGAAACACTTTGTTCTTGGAAACCGGCTTTCCATTTTCGTCCAGACCAAAGCGCTCCTTCTTCTGTGTCTTTTGCCACTGGGGATTTTCCTCCTTCGGTATCAGAGCTTCGCAGTCCCTGTCATCCATCTTCTCAACTCTTTGATTGCTAAACATCAGCTTTTCAATGGTTCGAGGATCCTGTTCCAGGTTCATTCTTGGAGATATTGTATTGTCGATTGATATCTTCAGTGTCTTTGTAATCAGGTCACGGGAGCTCGCAAGAATGCTCTCGAATACTTCTTCGTTAGCAATACCAGCCTCTGTCAGGCTCTTACGGTATGTAAGCAGCGGATCGATCTGCATCCATGCATCAACCTCTTCCTTACTTCTGTAACTGGAGGCATCGGACGGTGAATGTCCTGAGTAACGGTAGGTAAGTGTATCCATAAGAACAGGACCGTTCTTTTCTTCAAGAATCAGCTTCTTTCTTCGCATTGCGTCAATTACTGCCAGAGGGTTGAATCCGTCTATTCTTTCCGCATGCATTTGTTCGGGATTCACGCCGGCCCCCACTCGTACAAGCATATCATAGCCCATGGTCTCACCGCTGGTTTGACCGCCCATACCATAGTGGTTGTTGAAGAAATTAATGATAAAGGGCAGTCCGCCTTTGTACTCTCCCTCCCAAAGCTTTTTGTACTGATCCATTGTCGCCATGCAAAGTCCTTCCCATACGGGGCCGCAGCCCATGGAAGCATCTCCGATGTTGGCAATGACTATTCCTTTTTTTCTATTGATCTTTTTATATAGTGCAGCGCCCACAGCAATATCGCCGGATCCGCCTACAATAGCGTTATTGGGATAAATACCAAAGGGTGTAAAGAAAGCGTGCATGGATCCGCCAAGTCCGGCCTGAAAGCCTGTTTCACGGGCAAATATCTCAGCGAGGGCACCATAAAGCAGAAAATCGATGGCAAGGTCTTTAACCGTTCCGCCGGTTTTCCTATCTTCAACGATTTTTAGAATACGACCGTTCCGGAAGTTTTTCATGACCTTCATCAATTCTTCGTCAGGCAGCTTCTGGATCGCGGATAGACCTTTGGCCAGAATCTCTCCGTGGCTTCTGTGGGATCCAAATATAAAGTCATCGGTATCGAGCAGGTATGCTTGTCCGACGGCTGCCGATTCCTGTCCTATGGACAAATGTGCAGGGCCGGGATGATTGTAGGTAATTCCGTCATATTCGCCTCTTGTTTTAATCAGGTTTAGCATGGTTTCAAATTCACGGATAATGGCCATATCTCTGAAGATTCTCAAAAAATCCTCTGTTGTGAAGTTTTGTTTTTCCTGTTCAATAGTTTTATCGTATTGGTTTACAGGGATGTCCTGAAAGGTAATTTTCCCGGCTTTCCTTATTTCAATCGGGTCTACAAATTGAGATTTTGGCATATTTATTGTCCCTCTTTCTTTTTAGTAATCACAGCTAATCTGCGTATTGTTTCATAACTCGAACATTGCTTCCCTTATGACTTCACTTACGGTAGGATGGGGGAATACAATCTGCCGGATATCTTCCACCCTCATTTCGGTTTCTATCATCATGGCGGCTCCGTAAATGATTTCGGAAGCATAGCTTCCAATCATATGAAGCCCCTTTATTATTCTGTACTTTTTATCTACCAGAATCTTTATAATGCCGTCTCCGCCTTCGGTTTCGGCCAGATAACGACCGCTGTAGCTGAGGGGAAGCTTGATGATTTCCACATCCAGGCCATTTTCTTTCGCAGTTTCCTCGGTTTCACCCACCGAGCCGACCTCAGGATTTGTATAGATAACGGAAGGAATTGCGTTATAGCGCATTCTATCCCTTTTTCCAAGGATATGGCTGATACAAACCTCGGCTTCGCGGTATGCAGTATGAGCTAGCATTGAAACGCCGTTGACATCACCCACCGCATATACTCCGGGAATATTGGTCTGCATGAATTCATCTGTTTTGATTCTTCCGCGCTCCAGCTCGACGTTGATGGATTCCAGTCCAAGCCCATCGGTAAAGGCCTTCCTTCCGATACTAACAAGCACTTTATCGGCCTGTACGATCTGACTTCCCTCCGTCGATTCAAAGACAACAGAGCCGCTAGTTATTTCGGTTACTCTGGACGAAAGACGAAAATCAATGCCCTTTTTATTGTAGTTGCTTTGCAAGATTGTGCTGATTTCTCTATCTGTGGGACCTGCAATGTGATCAAGCATTTCAATAACTGTAACCTTGCTTCCGGCTGAGTTGAAGTAGGACGCCATTTCAAGACCGATGACTCCGCCGCCGACGATGACAAGCTTTTCTGGGATTTGTTCGATGTCCAGGATTTCACGGTTTGTCAGCACGAAGCCGTCCCTGTATCCCTCATTCAATCCCGGAATGGGAGGCATTGCAGGAACAGAGCCTGTTGCTATCATCAGCCTTTTTGCTGTGTGCACCGTATCGCCGGCAGTTACCTGAAACCCATCTGCTGAGCGGCCTGTAATCACAGCTTCCTCCTTAACCACGGTTACATTGCTTTTCTTCATTTTCATGGACACGCCTGCAACAAGCTTTTTGACAATCTTGTTTTTGCGTCTGACCACAGTTTCATGATCCAGCACTACATTTTCGGCCATCACACCGTATTTCTCCCCATGCTTTGCATAATCCGCAATTTTCGCAGAATTCAGAAATGCCTTGGAGGGAATACACCCTTCATTGAGGCAGACGCCGCCGAGAGAACGCTTTTCGATGAGAAGTGTGTTAAGTCCGGCTTGTCCGGCACGCTCTGCACCCAGATATCCGCCGGGTCCTCCACCGATTATTATTAAGTCATATATCATATAATTCACTCCCAACTTGTCTGAGATATATTTTTAGCTTGTCTTTACAGGTTCATAGTTTTGCTTAATGTGAATTTCTTCGTGACTACCCTGCAAGCAGGATAGTGAAATTCTCCAGCGCTTCCTTCAGTTCTTTGAGGAATCTGGCCGCAGGAGCTCCATCCACAGCCCGGTGATCGAATGTCAATGACAGCTGCATGGACGGGTAGACTTCCATAACGCCGTTGTTTTCGCGAACCTTCTGCACGACTGTGTTCACACCCAGAATAGCTGTCTGGGGCGGGTTGATGACCGGAGTAAAAGATTCGATTCCGAGAGCGCCCAGATTGGTAATCGTGAAGGTACCCTCCTTCAACTTGTCGGGATTGATTGTGCCTTTTTGGCAAGCTTTGGCCAGTTCTTTGGCCTCTATGGAAATTTCATTCAAAGGTTTTAAATTGGCATTCATCAGGGTAGGTACCATTAAGCCGCGGTCGGTGTCCACTGCGACACCCATGTGAACATTGGTAAAATGCCGGATGAAGTCGCCGAGGAAGTGGGCATTTATTGCTCCGTGCTTTGGAAGAATGCGGCTGGTTGCATATATTAGAATATCATTTATTGTAATATTTGAGAGACCCGATTTTTCGGCACCTGCTTTTAGTTGCTGACGATATCGCATGATTTCTGTGGCATCAAAAGAAGTATTTAATGTAAGCTGTGCCATTTGAGACAGGGATTCGTGCATGGAACGGCCAATGACCTTGCGGATATTGGAGAGCCTGACATCACGATATGCCGCTATCGGAGTCGTTGGCGCTGAAGCTGTCCATACAGCGTTTGCCTGCTCAGCAGACATGTCCTGGGACTGTGATTGCGCAGTGATTGACTGTAGATCCTGTGTTGTTATCCTGCCGCTAAGGCCGCTACCCGAAACAGGCTGTCCAAAAATCATGTAGCCTTCTTTTGCACCGGCATTAACAAGATGACCCTGCTGCTGTAAGAGTCTGATATCCCGTTCAATTGTTCTGCCATTTGGCCCAGTCGGCACGGCAAATCGGATGTCCACTCCTGCTTTTTCGGCCAGATTCCGGGCTCTTGGAGAGATAAATTCGGTTCCAGTCGCTACCGGCTTACCACCCGCTTGTTCAGGCCGGAATACCGCAGATGCAAATTGCGACGCAGGTAGGTTTTCTTGTTGCCCCTGTACTGCGGGGTTGTCCCCAGAAGCAAAAGTGGTACTTCCTGGAGCAACATCAGATTCTTCCGGGGCAAAAGCATCGCTTTTCTGAGTAGTAGCAGCTCCTCTCGAATTATTAGCATCGCTCCTCGGAATAAATTCGGAATAATCTTCGCCGGTATCTCCAATGACGCTTACATTGGTTAGAACAGGAACATCTTCGCCTTCCGGAAAGAAGATATCCAGCACAACACCGGACACTTTCGATTCTTCTTCAAAAACCGCCTTGTCGGTCTCATATGAGAAAAGTTTGTCGCCTTCCTTAACCGTATCGCCCTTTTTGACAAACCATTCGGAGATGATACAACTTTCTACAGATTGTCCCTGTCTGGGCATAAGTATGGGTATTGCCATTTTGTTTTCCTCACTTATTTATAGATTTTATTATTTCTCAAGCTTATATTTTTTTTGCATTTTCAAGCAGATACTTCTCAGCTTCCGGGCTCCACAATCCGTTATTGGCCTCCACTATATCTGCAAGCGTACTGAACAGAGGATTCGCTTCTCCATTTTTGCGAAAATCACTGATTGCGGTCAAATCCATTGAAATATTTGTATAAATCAATTTTTTACCTCCGGGGATTCCGGGAAGGTTCAGGACCGTCTCTGGAACGCTGTCAAGTCCGCCAATATGCGTTATCATGGAAGCCGGGTTTATTTGTCCATCAGACATCATCTTGAGGGACTCAATCATGTCATCTGTGTTCCCGCCGGTGGTTCCTATAATATGGGTGGCGTTATAGTGAATATTATAGAAATTCACCTCTGCAGAGAAGGCAGTGTCTGTCGGACCGGCGAAGAAATTCAGGCATCCGTCCTTTGCAAGGATCCTGTCACCCTGTTCGATCACCGGCCTTACAGGAGCATAGACAAACACATCATCATAGCCTTTTCCGCCGGTCAGGTCCAGCAATGCCTTTACAGGATCTTCAACGGTTGAGCTGTTAATATAAATCAGCTCGATACCATACTTTTTTGCTTCTTCAGCGGTATAAATTGAAGCGGCTCTGTTCAGCCTGACTTCATCAACGTCGGTAACAACAAGTCTGGATGGCCTTCTGTCTGTATGAATGGCATAGTCAATAGCTCCAAGACCCATGGGGCCAACGCCGGCTAATATTGCCATATTACCGCCTTCAACAATTCCCATTTTATGCACATAGCTGCCGCTCTCAGTATGGTAATTGGCGTGGAAGGCGCTAATGATGCAGGACATAGGCTCGGACAGAGAGCCGTAGAAATGTGCCTCACCCTTATATTCCAGAAGACAGCCCTGCTCCATGACTTCATTTGGAATAACAATATGAGTGGCGCTCCCGCCTATATAAGGAAAGGAGTAGCCCGGTATGGCATTGGGGTTATCTTTCAGGTTCAAAGCCGGCTGAACGGAAAACTTCATACCGGGACGAAATTGATGTGCCCACTTTTTCCCTACATCAAGAATCACACCACAAAACTCATGTCCGGTAATAATCGGATTCTTGTCCACGTCGTTAGGGATTCTCCTATGATCAGTTCCCTGTATGGCGGCCTTGTAAGACGACATACAAATGCTGTCGGTTATGATTTGTGCCAGCATCTCATCTTCGCGAATAGGCGGAAGCTCAAATTCTTCAAGGCGTAAATCGTTCTTTCCGTATAAACGGACTGCTTTTGTATTCATGACGGTTTCCTTCCATTTTCTTCGCCAAAACACATTATGTTTACATGAATAATTATATGTTATATTGCAACATATTGCAATGATAAAAAAGAACATATTTCAAAATATATTGTGATTTTTGTTCAAATAAGCTATGATAATATTGTACTACAGAGCTTGTTCTAGATACAGCAGAAGTTATTCTTTCCGCAGCGAACAGGATTATTTTATTAAAGAGACAGGGGTGACCGGATTGTTCAATGACAGACAAGAACATATTTTGGGCCTTTTAAACGAAAAAGGTGAAATTCAGATATCGGAACTAAAAGAAGTTTTCCCCCATGTTTCGGCTATGACGCTCCGAAGGGATCTATCCATGTTGGAAGGAAAGGGTATGCTTATCAGAACTCATGGCGGAGCGGTCAATATAAAAAAACTCTCTTCAATATATGGGGAAGAGGATGCTTATTCCTTGCGTGCGGCGGAGAATGTTGAAGCAAAAATGAGCATTGCCCAAAAAGCTGTGCCTTTTCTGGATAATGGGCGCTCAATCTATGTGGATGCCGGAAGCACGATGATGTGTCTTGCCAGATTAATACCCGACGAACCCTTTTCCATATTGACCAGCGGAGTTAACATTGCAATGGAGCTTACGAAAAAGTCCAGGATTACCATATACCATACCGGAGGTCAGCTGAACCATAACAGTCTTTCTTCTTCGGGGCCCACCTCTATGTCCATGCTGGATTTTATCAACATTGATATTGCGTTTATGGCGGCCTCAGGTTTTACGCTGGAAAATGGTTTTACAGTATCGAATTTTTTCGAATGTGAATTGAAAAAAGCCGTCATGAAAAAGGCAAAGAAAGTTATCATGATGGTTGACTCAAGCAAATGCAACAAAGTATTGGCCTTTACTTTCGGCACCCTTTCCGACCTGGACATCCTTATCAGCGACAACAAACTCCCGGATGCTATTTCAACAAAAGCCCGCGAGCTGAGCGTCACTGTTTTGTAGAAGCCTTTATCAATCGTCGTCATCTTCCTCCTGCAGATCATCAGATACCGGGTGAGATTCCAGCGGCACCTGCCTCAGCTCTTCAGGTTCAGTCCACTCTTCCCAGATCTTTAGTTTTTCGGGATCAAGGGTGGCCTTGACCTTTTCCGAAGGCAAAGCGCTTCTTGCCGGTGCAGGCCTCAACTGGGGAGCAGGTGCAGCCGGTGGTGCGGAAGCGGATGCGGATAAGGGAGCAGACGAGGGCGTGGATAGAGCTGCTGCTGCGAGGTCAGAGTTTATTGTATCAGGCGCCGGAGATGTAACCGATTCCTGTTTGCTGATGATCTTTTTCATTTGTCCGATTTGTTTTTCGAACAAATTCATCCTGATTGAGAATTTATCCATCTCCTTTTTTAAATCAGAATAGGCATTAGTAATCCGATACATTTCTTTTTTGTTCCGTGACCAGCTTTCTTTAACTTCGTCTACACTTTCCTGCAGCCGGCTAAGAGTATTTTCCGAATAATAGCTGCTGCCGCCGGCACCTCCATACGCACTGCTTTCTGAATAAAGTTGAGAAACGTCCCCATCAGGAGAAACGTCCCCCTGACGACTGCCGGAGTCTCCTGCTGGAAACGCCAGCTTTAGACCGTTGGAGAGACTGCCGGGATAGATTCCTGGTGAAAGTTGAGAAACGTCCCCCTTGGGAGAAACGTCCCCCCTGAGAGAAACGTCCCCTGCGCCGGGACGGTTGCTTTTATAGCATAAGCACAGGATCTGGCGGCCAAATTGGGTAGTGTGGCGGGAGGCTCTGTTCCAGCCTGTACCGTCCAATGAGCCGGTGTTATAGTAGATAATATCTTCCCGGACCCAATAGACTGCGATTTTGTCATTTACCTGGAGGATTGAGGCGTTTTCAAAGGGGTGGACAGAGGAGTGCACAACGATTTCCCTCGACCAGAGGTTTTTGTCGGGCGATTTCTGCTGATAGACCATTTCAAAAAGCTTTGGCGCGCGTCTCTGATAACATAAATGGATTATGCCGCTGCTGTCTGCAATGACATGGGGATACTCGCAGTTTCCGGCATACTTGGTCACCGCAGTGAAATCGCTCCAGTGCTTTTGAGCTGTATTAAATTTTTTGTAACCCAACTGAAGGTATTTTCCGTCATAAGACTGATAAAAAGCATATATATTCTGCTGGTGGTCGTATACTATCGAACAGGGCTGAGTGCTGCCTGAAACATAATCCACCACTTTCGGCGTACCGAGCCTGGTATTGCCCAGTGCCTGATAGGCAAGCATGAAGGAGTTCTCATGCTGAAGGACATAAAAAAGGTAAACATGTTCTTTTAGCGGTGCGATATAGAGCTGCTTGTTATAAGCGGCCGGTGACTTGCTGTTCAGGACCGGCACAGTTTTGATGGACTGTCCGTCCAATCTGGAATATTGAATGTTTCCGTCTGTATCTTGAAATAGAATATGATAAACGCCATCCCGGTCCATTTCCGCATAGAAATACTGGAATACATTTTTGTGCAGCACGACCGCATTGCTCCAGATACCTCGTGATGTCAGCGTGTTATAGCATAGACATTGCCTGGAATCGCAAAAGAAATTCCAGAGCTCGCCGTCCGCCTGCCGGAATATATATTGCCTGTTATGAAAATTAAACATATTATCCTCTCACATTTCTTATTTACTGCCATTACTATATATATGATACAAATGATTTCATTTATGATTTGCCGCAACAAGCCGGTCAAGCTCAAAATCGGCTATCATGCAGCCTTAAAATGACTCGGCTTGAAAAGAAATTTTTCTGCAGACTGAAAATATCATTTTAACCAAGACATTATAAAGTTGTATGGAATATCACAAAAATGCGAGTGTAACATATTATGAAAATGAGAGGGAAATCAAATAGTATAGCTTTAAATGAAGGGGGATTAAGATATGAGCTATAATCACGAGAAAGTGCTTCCGGGACTTATCAGCGAGCGTGACCTTTGCAAGATACGGGAAGCAGTTTGTATACAGGTGGAAAAGATTTATGATTCCTGCAAAGAAAAAGACTGTATTGAAGATGCAAGAGTGTTTTTTAAGAAACCTGAAAAAGTAAATTGGATCATCTGCCACGCCATCAATGTGAAAGCCAGGAATGCAGAAGTAATAAAGGTTTTCTCTGATGTTGAGGAGGTACCGTTCAAGAGAGGTTTCTTTACGGTGGACATCAAATTCTTCATCAAGGTGACGCTGGACTTCTTTGTACACAAACACAGCGGAGGAATAAAGATTATTACAGTTCCCGGAATTGTTATGTTCGACAAGAAGGTCATCCTGTTCGGCTCCGAAGGAAATGTAAAAATATTTAAGTCCCGTTTTGTGGATAAGGGCCTTGATAATCAGGGAGATTCTGCACTGCAGCAGGATAACCTTCCTATTTCAAAGGTCGAGGTTGCAGAGCCCATCACACTTGGTGCAAGACTGGTTGATGTTCTGGAAAACATCTGCGATGACAGCTGTGAGAGAAATGTGCCCAATATGGTCAGCGACTTGATCGATGAAATCGATTTTGACGAAACAGACCTTATCACTGACAATACAAGGCATCTTTCTGTTACAAGACAGGTTGTAGCAACTATAGGTCTTTTCTCCATCATCAAGCTTGCCAGATTGGTACAACTGCTGATACCCGCATTTGACTTCTGTGTTCCTAACAAACAGTGCGTCGCTGCAACGGATGAGGATCCGTGCGGTTTGTTCGACACAATCGAATTCCCTGTTGATGAATTCTTCCCGCCTCAAAAAATGGATTTCCCCGGGGCGCTAGAGGATGAAAGAAGCATAACAAAAGATGAGTAACCTTTGGGTTATACATAAAGGGATGGCCTGAGCCATCCCTTTATCTGTGCCAATTGCGAAGCAAATCCGACTTTTGCGGTACGTAAAAGTAATCGGACTACATGGTTCTCCCCGGAATCAAAAGGCTAATAATACCATACACCAGGGCGCCCAGTACTGCGCCGAGCAAGGTTACATCATAACCGGGTACAATAAACTTGACGACATAAAATATTACCGCAGCAACGATGAACCCAGTCAACCCTCTGCCAAATGGAGTTGCGTCTACTCCGAGTATTCTTTGTGCTAAATAATCCAAAATGGCAACTACAGCAGCTGCAATAATCAATGACCAAATCCCTGATATGGTAAAGCCCGGGGTAAGGAAAGCTGTAACAGCCAGAACTACTGCTCCGACCAGCCACCTTACGATGAATTGTCCAAAACTAAAATGCTGCTCTCTTTCAACATTTTCAGCCAACTTACTCACTTCCTTTCAAAGGATATAATGAAAATGCAAATTGTCGTCAATAATATTATTAATTGTTTAGAAAATGTTTATACAAAGTTGAAAGCCTTATTTGTTTACTTTTTAACTAATATTTGATAAAATGAATAGACTGACTTAAATTACATATATTAAAAACGATGACTTGGGAGAGTAACCAGAATAATAACCTCAGAGAGACGCCGCCACCGGCTGAAAGCGGCGTTGGTGATCGAAGGGCCGCGAGTCCGGAGATCGCA
The DNA here is from genome assembly GCA_023411645.1 of Bacillota bacterium. GTDB lineage: Bacteria > Bacillota > Clostridia > Acetivibrionales > DTU013 > JAEYRF01. The sequence continues at coordinate 11,607 of JAEYON010000128.1, forward strand.
TTGTCTGGTGAAGTGCCCCAGAGATGTTGGACGCCTGAATAAAGTAGGGTTTCCCGGAGACGCACCGTTAAGCGAATGAGATTGGTAAGGGCATGTACAGCCTTACTAAATTAGAGTGGAACCGCGGGATACTTCGCCTCTATTACAGGAGGCGGAGTTTTTTATTATGGCCATTTGCGAAGCAAATCCGGCTTCCGTACATGGCCATTTGCGAAGCAAATCCGGCTGGAAGCGAGGGGGCTCGAAGCCCAGGATTTATTTTATTTGACAAAAAAATTTCCTAAGTGAGGAATTGCCATGTTTAAAGGATTGTTAACCGATGCCAGGTCAATAGCGAAAAGGGATCCGGCGGCAGTAAGCACATTGGAGGTATTCCTTCTATACTCAGGTTTTCATGCGCTTATTTACCATCGGATTGCCAATTGGTTTTATAAAAAGAAGCTGTTATTCCTTGCCAGACTGATATCGCAGTTTTCAAGGTTTATGACGGGTATAGAGATCCATCCAGGCGCAACAATAGGACGCGGCCTGTTTATAGACCATGGAATGGGAATCGTAATAGGTGAAACTGCGGAGGTTGGCGATAACTGTACGATTTACCATCAGGTAACGCTTGGAGGAACGGGTAAGGATAAGGGGAAAAGGCATCCCACCGTCGGCAATAATGTTCTGATCGGAGCTGGTGCAAAGTTACTCGGACCCATCGTAATCGGAGATAATGCTATGATCGGAGCGGGATCCATTGTACTTGACAGTGTTGCGCCGGATACTACGGTCACAGGGCCGAAGGCAAGAGCTGTAAAGCATGCCGGAAGGAAGCTTGCTCCGTCTGTGGAACTGGATCACATCCATATTGCGGACCCGGTATCACAGGAAATGTGCAGGCTTCAGGTGCGTATTGAGAATCTGGAGGCATTGCTGCGCGATAAGCAAAAAAATGAGACTAACAATGAACAGACAGTTAATCGATAATCGGAGGATGTTAAAATGAAGCTGTATAGTACACTTACAAGACAAAAGGAAGAGCTAAGGACGATAGAGGAAGGAACTGTAAGCATATATTCCTGCGGGCCTACGGTTTACCAGTATGCGCATATCGGCAACATGCGCTCTTACGTTTTCATGGACATATTAAGGCGTGTGCTGAAGTACAACGGCTATAAGCTCAAACACGTGATGAATATAACGGACGTTGGCCACCTTGTATCCGATGCTGACGAGGGTGAGGACAAGATGATGAAGACTGCAAGGGCAGCGCAGAAAACACCCTGGGAGATTGCAGAGTACTATACCGGCGTCTTTCTGGGTGACATTGCCGAATTAAATATAGAAAGACCGGAATATATACCTAAAGCAACTGATAACATCGATGAAATGCTGGCGTTTGTGGAAGCATTAGTTGAGAAGGGTTTTGGGTATGAAACCAGCGACGGTATTTATTTTGACATTATGAAGTTCAAAGGCTACGGTAAGCTCTCCAAGCTGGATCTGGAAGGCCAGATCGCAGGGGCAAGGGTGGATGTGAATGAGGAAAAGAGGCATCCTGCCGACTTTGCACTATGGAAGAAAGCGCCCAAGGAGCACATTATGCAGTGGCCAAGCCGCTGGGGTATGGGCTATCCGGGTTGGCATATCGAGTGTTCGGCCATGAGCAGGAAATACCTGGGGGACGAGTTTGACATTCACACCGGCGGTGTTGACCACATTCCGGTGCACCATGAGAACGAGATCGCGCAAAGCGAGGCTCTTCTGGGCCATCCTGCGGTGCGTTACTGGCTTCACGGAGAATTTTTGCTGGTTGACAATGGAAAAATGTCCAAGAGCCTTGGCAATACCTACACAGTTTCAGATATTAAAAAGAAAGGCTACAGCCCGCTGGCCTTCAGGTACATGTGCTTAAATGCAAACTACAGAAGCAAGCTCAATTTCACATGGGACGGGATCAAGGCCGCACAGGTTGCACTGGACAGACTTCTGGACGGTGTTCTGTCTCATAAAAATGCTGACAGTTCGGCTGTGGTGGAGCCCGGCGTGATCGAAGCATTTGATAAGGAATTCCTGGAAGCGGTCAATGATGATCTGAATATCCCAAGAGCCCTCGGAGTTACATGGAATGTGGTCAGGTACGCAACGAAATCTAATGATCTGTATCGTCTGCTTGTGAAAATGGATGATGTCTTAGGGCTGGATTTTGCCAATGTAGCAGAAAAATCTGCTGATGAAGCCCAGACACTGGATCCTGAGATAGAAGAGCTGGTTCGCCGCAGGCAGGAGGCAAGGCAGGTGAAGAACTGGAAGCTGGCAGATGAGCTCAGGGATAAAATCAACGCCATGGGCTGGCAGATGGAAGATACGCCGCAGGGGGTAAAGATCAGCAGAAAATAAGCATGCAACATTTTATGGTCACCTTAATATAATGATTATGTAAATAAATTTGTGTAGTTAAGGATGTGAACATATGGATATGAAGGTGACGAAATGGGAGAAGAGCATCGCTGATAGGTGTGTTGAAAGAGTAGAAAAGGGCTATGTGCCGGTCAATCTTCATCATGTGAAGGTTGTTGACAGAGCGTTCCAATTAGGAGAGTGGGATGATTTTGCATCCAAAATCAATAATGCTATTATGAGAAGACGCAGATGAAATAACGAGGCGTGGTGGTGCCAACGAAAAAATTTATTTTGAATTAGGTCGTTATAATTGATGAAAGAGTATAAACAGAGCCGGGGTAATATCTCCGGTCTGCTTATACTCTTTTTTTCGACATTTATCATTTTGTACGTTTATACCAATCGGTATACAGCCCCACGCCTTCCGCCAGAGATACCTTCGACCCAAAGGCAAGAAGGTCTGCAGCTTTGCTGATGTCGGCAAGGGTTGCGGGCACGTCTCCGGGCTGGTTGGGCAAGAAACACAGGCGTGCTTGCTTCTTCATTTTTTCTTCAATAGTTTTAACAAGGGTTAGAAGGCTTACAGGCCTGGAAGATCCCAGGTTGATCGTCTCAAAATCGCAGTGAAGGTCAATGGACGCTACAATGCCGTCTATTATATCATCAATGTAGGTGTAATCCCTGAAGCTGGTTCCGTCGCCGTATATGCTTATCTCACGCCCCTCATCAATTGCCCTTGTAAAGATGTTGATAGCCATATCAGGCCGCTGTCTGGGTCCATATACAGTAAAGAATCTAAGGCAGACGACAGGAAAACCGTAAAGCTGTTGATAGGTCTTGCAGAACAATTCAGCAGAATACTTTGCAGCAGCGTAGGGAGAAACCTGCAGGTTAAGCGGAGCCTTTTCGCTGAAGGGAGTTGCTCCGGAGCCATAAACCGATGAGGAGGACGCAAAAATAAATTTCTTTATATTGTGTTTTTTTCCAGCCTCAAGCAAACCGACGGTGCCCCCTATATCAGTATCAATATAGTCAAGAGGCTTAGCGATGGAGTTTCTGACTCCCGCAAGTGCTGCCAGGTGTATTATGGTATCGATATTATATTGCGTCATTAGCCGGTCAATAAGGTCATTATCCATTATGTCGCCTTCAACCAGCATGAATTCAGAGTGCCGCAGACAGCACTGAATATTGTCTCTTTTTATTGCGGGGTCGTAATTGTCATTGAAATTATCCAGACAGATGACAGTGCGGCCCTGAATGAGCAGTCTCTCACATAAATGCGAGCCGACAAAGCCCGCGCCTCCGGTTACCAGGATACACCCGCTGCTTATCGGACTCATATCAGAAATCATATTCATCTCTTGCCAACTCCTTCATAGTAAAATCCAAAGCTTTTCACATAGCCGGGGTCATACATATTCCGCAGATCCAGAAGTACCGGATTTTTCATCACCGCCTTTAGTTTCTTAAAGTCCAGCGAAGAGAACTCATCCCATTCTGTAAGAAGCACTGTGCAAACACTGCGGGAACATGCAGAATATACATCCTTGCAGTATCTGAGATCCATTTCCGGGTGGTTCCTTTTTAAATTATCCATTGCCTGCGGGTCATAGACCGATACTCTGGCCTTTTGTTCAAGCAGTGCTGCGAGGATTGTCAGGGAGGGGGATTCGCGGATATCGTCAGTTCCTGGTTTAAATGCAAGACCTAATACAGATATTCTGCGCCCTTCCAACCCTCCCAGCACACGATTTATTTTCTCAACCATCAGCATTTTCTGGCGTTCATTCACCTCAAGAACGCTGTTCAGCAGCCGGGGAATAAAGCCATGTTCCCTGCTAAGGCCTGCTAAAGCCCGAACATCCTTTGGGAAGCAGCTGCCGCCGAAACCGGGACCGGGGTTTAAAAATTGATTTCCTATCCTTTTATCCATTCCCATACCTTTTGTCACCGTCTTGACGTCTATGCTGCAAAGCTCACAAATGTTGGCGATCTCGTTTATAAAGCTGATTTTTGTCGCTAAAAAAGCATTTGAAGCATATTTAATCATTTCCGCAGCATCGATCCCGGTTATTAAGGTGGGTATATTGCACATGATCTGATCACGATAGATGGTTTTCATTATGCTTACTGCGCGATCATTATCTGCGCCGATGACGATCCTGTCCGGGTTGATGAAATCCTCCACCGCCGAGCCTTCCCTCAGAAATTCAGGGTTTGATACGACATCAAATTCCAGCCTCTTATTTCGCTCAAGTAATATTTTGGATATTAAACTCTTCATTTTACGGCCGGTACCAAGCGGTACGGTACTTTTATTGATTATTATTTTGTAGCTGTCCATATACTGTGCTATATCATGTGCAGCTTCAAATACATTTCCTGTATCACAGGTGCCGTCCGCCAGTGTAGGCGTATTGACAGTGATAAAAATGATATCTGACAGATCTACTGCCTCTTTAATACCTGATATGAAATGAAGTCTTTTACTTTTATTCACACAGCTATCCACAAGACTGTCGAGTACAGGCTCGTAGATGGGAAGCACGCCCTTTTTCAGATTGGAGATTTTGGTTGCATCACTGTCGCAGCAGTAGACATTCATACCCATGGTTGCCAGACATGCGCCCGTCACCAGGCCTACATAGCCCGTGCCGATGATGGAAATGTTTAAGGGCTGTTCGGCTTCAGGTGCAGTTATGGCTTCCTGAGCAGTTGTGACATTGGGGGCAGGTGCATCTTCGAGATCAATAATGAGTTCATCTGCATCTTCAGTTTTATGGTCATAGGCCCAGGTTTCGGCCTCAGCTTCAGTTTCGGCTGTGACTTCGGGAATGGTTATGGTTTCAGTTTCGGCTGTGGCTTCAGTATCAACTCCGGCTTCAGTTTTAGCTCCGAGGTTAATTATAACTTCATCTGCAGCTTCAACATTGTGGTCGTCGGCTTTGATATCAGCCTCATCTATGGGAACAGTCATGGCTTGGACCTCTGCCACTGTCTGGAACTTGCTCAGCATCTCATTTGCGACTCTTTCCCAGTGAAATTCCTTTTCAGCCAGCTTTCTGCCTATTATGCCCATTTCCAGGGCTTTATCCGGATTGTCCAGTAAATAGCATATGTTTTCAGCCATTACAGTCGGGTCGTTATATTCATTTAATACAATTCCATTGCCAAATCCCTCTGCAATCTCGGCATTTCCGCCACGGTTTGTTGTGATGAACGGAAGCCCGGCCGCCATTGCCTCATAATGAACTCTGGCAAGAGGTTCATTCCATTGGGATGCGCAGACAAAAACGTCCCCCATACTATAATATTTTGATATTTCCGACGGAGTAACAAAGCCTGTAAAGATGACAGGCCCACTGAGCTTGCGCGATTGTTCAAGAATGGATTTCGTATAGTCGTCCAGCTCATTCTTTCCGTACCACTTACTCCCTACAATGACCAGAGCAACATTTTTGTGGCTGGCCATGACGTTTTCCATGGCTCTCAACAACACATGGACGCCTTTTTTAACGCTAAGTCTGCCAACATAGATAATAACTCTATGATGCTCCAGGCCGTACTTAAGTTTTATGGCCTCCTTGATCCTGGCGCCCTCCTCGGTCCAGTAGGGATGATATTTGGATGCATCTACGGCGGAATAGACCACATTCATTTTTGAACTGGCAGCAGGAAACCTCTGTATGACCGTATTTGCAATATATTGGCTTACCGTGTTGATAAACTCTGCCTTCTCTATACACCGCAGACCTGCTTCATCTGATATTTTTTCCTTATAAAACATTTCATTGTGAAGGCTCAGGCTGAATTTTGTTTTGGGAAGAGCCTCTGACAGCGCAAGCAGAAAAAGCGGCCGGTTGAAGACATGTATCAGGTCATATTCCTCCGACAGCTTGGATTTCAGGTTGTTTAAATACGTAGTGCGCGATTTGCCTTCTACTCTGATGTATCTTACATCATCCTTTACTTCCTCATTGGGCAGACCGGGGTGTTGAATGCAGTAAACAGTCACTTCATGCTGTTTAGATAAATAGGGAACGACATTGTCAATATATAATTGAATTGCACCGCCGGCAATCGGAGGCACAGGAAGCTTTTCTGTACAGATCAGGGCGATCTTCAAGCTACTCACTCCTTTTAAGCAACGTTTTTAAGGTCTCCTCCTTGGATCGTTCAAGTGCTGCGATCCGTTCTATCTCGGCGGGCTTCAAGGCTTTCCCGTTCTGGAACAGATTCTTTATAAGGCCAAAAAACCAGTGAGGGAAGGTTAAATCTGCATACAGGACCTTTAGCTCTTCTTTGTCAAGAGGGTTTATCTGCGAATACCAGTCCAAAATAGTCGTGATGCCATCAACAGACCATTGGCCGGCATTAATTGCATTCTTACCGATAATTTTTCTTAGATCTCTTGCGGGGAGGTCATAGGTTACGCCGTCCAGATCAAGGATATAGACGCCGTCTGCAGCCGCAAGGACATTCCCTTTGCCGAAATCCTGATGGCACAGTACAACGCAAGGGGATTCGGGCTGCGTCAGACGCAAGTAATCCGATCCGGCAAGCCTTTCAAGGGCCTGATCGGCTATGTCAAGCACAGGATCAATAACTGTCAGATAAGCCTGATAATGCGCTGGTGTGCTATTTTGGGAGGATATTTCTTTCCATTCGGTCATCTTTCTTTTCATGGAATTGTATTGGCTGGGCCATTTTCCGAGCTTTGTTGATACTCTGGACTCCTGTGAAGGCAGATAATTCTTCGAGGCCGCATGAAAAGCAGCCAAACCCTGCACTGCCTGCTTAAGGTCTGCCGGAATATCAAAGTTCAGATCTTTGCCGTTGATCCATTCATAAACAACAAACAATTGTTCGTTATATTCGGTGATAGTGCGGTTCTTTCTGTTTAGAACAACTCCTGGGACCTTTCCTGCGGAATCTTTTATAAAGATCTGGGCGTTGACCGAGAATAGAGCCTTGTCATAGGTTTGCTTCAGGCGTTTCAGACACAGATGCCTCCCCCCAGCAATTAACCTCCAGACAGTTTTTATGGTGCCGCCTTGCACCAGTGTTAATTTCTCAGGTTCGATTCCGTATTCCTTCAATACGTTGCGCGCAAGCAAATCCAGGTTTGATTCGGCAAAATCCATATTCTCAATCCTTTCGTAGACGCTTCGTTATACTATGCAGTTATGTCGGCAGTATGGACTTGAAATTTTCCAATGCCGGCTCAACTGTTCTTTCAAATGCAGACATTTCTTCGATTCTCTGCATATACTTTTCAGCCGACCATTCCTTATCCCGTTTGTGATAAAATTTATTGACGGCGCCGATAAACAGGTGGGGAAACATGAGATCCAGTCTCACAACTTCCCATTGGGACTGCGTAAGAGGGTTTTGGTACTGGTAATGGCGCAGAATTCTTTTAGCCTGTTCCTGATCCCACTTACCGGATTTTTTCATCACCTTGTTCAGCAGCTTGCGGATATCTCTGGCAGCGATATCCACTGTCAGGGAATCCGTATCCAGAATATATAAATCTCCCGAAGGAGTTACAATCAAATTACCTGCGGCAAAGTCCTGATGGCACAGGCAGCCTTTCTCCTTAATTTCGTTGACCCATTGAGAATAGTCGTCTCCTTTAAGACCCTCTATAGCTTTTTGGGCGCGTTCGAAAAAATGGGGCATTTCTCTGATGATCAATGAATTGATTGAGTCATGCTCATTCTTCAGCAGTTCCTTATTAATAAACCTTTTAATATCCTCAACCTGCTCTGAATAGTCCTCTACCCACAATCCCAGATGGTACTTGGGCTTCGATCCGGCTGTTGGATGAAAACCTGCAGATGCCTTGTGGAGCTTTCCCATCCCTTCGGCGATCATGGACATATCCTCACGTGAGCCATAGGTTGGAGTTCTGCCTATAATGGCCTCTGTCAGCACATAGCAAACCCCGTCAATGCAGACATACTCCCTTTCATCGGTTGTTTTCTGAACCTTTGGCAGGTATACTCCGTTTTCAAGCAGATGCCTGACTGCATCCAGTATGAACTGCAACGTTTGCTCTGAATTGGAGATCTTCTTGAGGATATACATTCCCTTGTTTGTTTTGATCCACCAGACACCCTTTTTATCCTTATAAGACTCATTTTTTATTTCTAATACTGTAACCGGATACTGCTTCAGTACAATATCAAGCGGTTCATTCTCAACAGGCGGCATGATTTACCTCCTACATAGTTTGCTATTAGTGTATCAGGGGGAAGGTGGCATCCCCCTGACTGATGTACTGGGCCTTTACTCCTCAAGATTCAACTCTAAGTTGGGGTTTTCCCAGGTTACCTTGATCGAGACTGAGCCGCCTTCTTCGCTCTCATCGTACTTAACCTTGTAATCAAGCTCAATATCTCCAGGTATACTTGCTGTTTTCCCTTCAACTGTCAGCTTGCCGGAAAACAGATCCGGAACGGCCTTTTTAATGAAGTCGCCAAATTCTGCTTTTGAACCGGTGTAGGTCTCCTGATATTTCATAAGACACACTCCTTAAATATTAGATTCTTTTACATAATATTTATTATGAGAGAGTTATGTTCCAAATCCCGGATAAAAAGTACTTTGCATGGATTGAAATAATGTTATGAGTTAAGTATAATATGTAAGATTGGTTGCTTTTGTAATGTAATTTGCAGTTAATGACCCCGGAGGTTTTCAAATGCCTAATAACACGCGTATTATACATACCAGTTCTTCGGATCCATGGTGGAACCTTGCAGTAGAGGAATACCTGCTGGAGCGGGTTGAGCCCGGACAATGCATACTATATCTATGGCAGAACGAAAACACCGTTGTCATAGGAAAAAATCAGAACCCTTGGCGGGAATGCAGGACTCAACTGCTGGAAAGCGAGGGCGGAAAGCTGGCCAGGAGGCTTTCAGGCGGCGGCGCAGTCTTTCATGATGCCGGCAATATTAATTTTACATTTATTGTGAGTAAAGAGATGTACAACCTGGATAAACAGCTTGGGGTTATACTGGACGCAGTAAAAGCGCTTGGCATTCCGGCGGAGAAAAGCGGGAGGAATGACCTTACGGCAGACGGACGGAAGTTTTCCGGGAACGCCTTCTGTTTCAGGAAAGACAGCTCCTATCATCATGGAACGGTTCTCGTTTCTGCTAATTTTGAAAAGCTCTCAAAATATTTACAGATCTCTAATGAAAAATTGAATTCTAAAGGCGTCCAATCTGTACAATCCAGAGTCGTCAACCTATCGGAGCTGCGACAGGGGCTTACGGTGTCCGATATGTCAGATGCACTGATTACTGCATTCAGGGCAGCTTATGAAAGTACGGCAAAGGTGGAATGCTGTATCAAGGACGGCAGTGAGTCGCAGGAGGTGCTCGAGGAGCTTTACAGTAAGTATTCTTCATGGAAATGGAGATATGGCGGGTCTCCCTCGTTTGATATGGAAATCAGCAAAAGATTTTCCTGGGGTGAGGTACAGATCGGATTTACACTGGAGAAGGGTATTGTCAGCAAAGCCGGTATTTACTCGGATGCGCTGAATGAAGCATATATTGAAAAACTCTCCGGAATTTTTGACGGATGTCCGTTCAATTCCGGGCTGCTGGCGCAAAGACTGCGTGAACAGGCCGGGAGAGATGCCGGACAAAGGACTGCCGACTGGAGCGTTATTGCAGGAGGGATGGATCCGGGGCTTTTCGGCATGGATGCGCAGAACACCATGACCGAGGATCTGGCACAATGGTTGGAGGAAAAGCAGTTTTGAAGCTTGCAGGTTGAGAAAGAGAAAAGTGACAAAGTAAATTTGTTGTTTTTCTCTTTTTATTTATCGTATTTGCGTATATTAATGAAGGGAAGGAAAAAGAGACTATGGAACACGAACATCAAAAGACACCGCTATACCAGACGCATGTAACGGCGCGCGGTAAAATTGTTGATTTTCACGGATGGCTTCTGCCCATACAGTATAGCGGTATTTTACATGAGCATGAAGTAGTGCGCACCTGCGCGGGGCTCTTTGATGTATCCCACATGGGAGAGGTTGAGGTCAGCGGCGAGGATGCTTTTGAGTTTCTTCAGCGAATGTTGGTAAATGATATTGCCGTAGCACCCGGAAAGGCTGTATATTCACCTATGTGCTATCCGGACGGAGGAACGGTGGACGACTTAATTGTCTACAAGCAAACAGATACAAGATATTTACTGGTGGTAAACGCGGCGAATACAGACAAGGATTTTCAATGGCTTGAGCAGAATAAAGCAGGCCGTGTCAACGTTGTAAACCGATCAGCAGAATTTGCCCAGTTGGCACTCCAGGGGCCAAAGGCCGTGGAGATCCTGCAGCATTTGATGACGGATGATCTCGAAAAGCTTAGGATGTTTCGCTATGTAAATGACGCAATGGTCGCAGATATAAAGGTTATGCTTTCGCGCACAGGATATACGGGGGAGGATGGATTTGAGCTATACTGCCGCCCTGAGGACGCCTGCAGGCTGTGGGACATGTTATTGGAAATGGGAAGTCCGGAAGGGCTGGAACCTGTGGGCCTTGGCGCCAGGGATACCTTGCGGCTTGAAGCGGCGCTGCCGTTATACGGACAGGAGCTTACTGAAAACATTTCGCCTGTGATGGCAGGGCTTAGGCGGTTTATAAAGCCGGATAAAGGGGAATTTATAGGAAGAGGGCCCCTTGTAGAACAGCTTCAGGGAGAGATGGAGTCCGGGATAGTCGGGTTTGAAATGGTAGATCGGGCAATCCCCAGAACCGGTTATGAGGTACACTGCTGCGATAGAAAGATCGGTCATGTGACCAGCGGCGGTTATTTTCCGACAGTAAAGAAAAACATGGGGCTGGCTCTGGTGAAAAACTGCTGTATGGACGAGGGAAGTGAAATGCAGGTACAGGTGCGCGGCGGCCTGTACAATGCTAGAATTGTGAAGCTTCCGTTTTACAGCAGACTCAGGTAGAATAAAGAGGTATCGATAATTTAAGTTCAATGGGAAATAGAACTTCAATGAGCAAAGCTGAACATAAGTTGAAACTGTTGAATAATGAATATAAAAATCAGACGGAGGGTTATCATGAAAACATTTCAAGGAACGAAGTACACAAAGGAACATGAATGGGCAAGGGCTGAGGACGGACTTGTATACATAGGTATCTCGGACTATGCGCAAAATGCACTTGGTGACATCGTATATATCGAACTGCCTAAAGAGGGCAAGCGTTTGAAGGCCGGAGAACAGGTCAGCGTCGTTGAGTCTGTGAAAACGGCATCCGATGTTTATACACCTGTATCCGGCACTGTGAAAAAAATAAACGAAGAGTTGGTCAATGCGCCGGAGCTGCTAAATCAGGAGCCCTATGAAAACTGGATCGCGGCACTTGAACCAGAGAACCTGTCCGAATTGGACTCACTTATGGACGAGAAGCAGTATAGTGAGTTCTGCGTGAAGGAGGAATGAGGATGTCCCGTTATATTCCCAACACTGAGGAAGACAGGGCGCAAATGCTTTCTGAGCTTGGCCTGTCGGACATAGGGGAGCTGTTTGCGGACATCCCGGAGGAGATTAAGCTTGGCAGGGGGCTGGAACTGCCGCAAAGCCTTTCCGAACCGGAGCTGACTGCTTTCATGAGGAGTCTTGCTGACAAAAACGTCAATTGCTCACAATCGGCCTGTTTTCTTGGTGCGGGAGCGTATGACCATTTTATCCCTGCTGTCGTCAGGTATGTGATCTCAAAGCCGGAGTTTTACACATCTTATACTCCTTATCAGCCTGAGATCAGCCAGGGTATGCTTCAGGCGATCTTTGAATACCAGACCATGATCTGCCGTCTGACCGGTATGGATGTGTCCAATGCATCCATGTACGACGGAGCGACAGCGCTGGCAGAGGCCGCGCTGATGGCCGTGCGTTCAACGGGCAGGAAAAAGGTGCTGGTCAGCCGGGGAGTGCATCCGGAATACCGCGAGGTATTAGAAACCTATGCTAAATTCAATGATATTGAGGTAAGTGAGATTGCTTTATCGCGGCTGAAGACCGATATGGCTGCTTTGACGGCCTTTAACGAGGATGGAGATATAGCGGCTGTCATCATCCAGAATCCAAATTTCTTTGGTAATATTGAGAATTTTAAGGCTGTTTCAGAGTTTGCTGCCAGCAAAGGAGCTCTCTCCATCGCCTGTGTCGACCCCATATCACTGGGCCTTTTGCAGTCTCCCGGAGAATCCGGCGCAGACATTGCGGTAGGCGACGGACAGCCACTTGGGAACCCGATAAATTATGGCGGTCCGACGCTTGGTTTTCTCGCAGCAAAAAAAGAATTTCTTCGAAAAATGCCCGGCAGGATAGTCGGTCAGACGACGGATCATGAAGGAAGAAGAGGCTTTGTCCTGACTCTTCAGGCACGGGAACAGCATATTCGGAGAGAAAAAGCAGTTTCCAACATTTGCTCCAATCAGGCGCTCAATGCACTGGCTGCAACGGCATACCTGTCCGTCATGGGTAAAGAGGGTCTGAAGAAAGTAGCGGATCTTTGCCTGCAAAAGGCACACTATGCAATGGATCAGTTACTTGCCACAGGCAAATTTGAAAGAGTATCAGATGCTCCGTTTATAAAGGAATTTACAGTGAAAGCACTGGAGGAGCCCGTTGGAAATATTAATAAGAGACTTCTGGAGAATGGCATCATTGGCGGGCTGGAGCTCGAGAGGGCATATCCCGAGCTAAAGGGACACTGGCTCTTAGCAGTGACAGAAAAGCGTACGAAGCTGGAAATTGACAAGCTTGTGAAAATTGCAGCGGGAGGTGACCGTTGAGATGGTACGGCGCGAGACGCAGATGATATTTGAAAGAAGCAGAGCCGGAAGAAAGGCATACAGCCTTCCTGTATGCGATGTGCCGGTGAAACCTTCGGCGGAACTGATAGGAGAAGAGTATCTAAGAAAGTCAGACGCGGAACTTCCGGAGGTTAGCGAGGTTGATGTAGTACGACATTTTACAGAACTTGCCGGTCGTAACCTTGGCGTGGATACGAGCTTTTACCCGCTTGGCTCCTGTACAATGAAATACAACCCCAAAATAAACGAGGATATTGCAAGTCTTGAAGGCTTTACGGGCGTTCATCCATACCAGCCTGAGGAAACGGCGCAGGGGTGTTTGCAGGTCTTATATGAAATGGACAGGATGCTCTCCGAAATCACCGGTATGGATCGGGTATCCCTGCAGCCTGCGGCAGGCGCCCATGGAGAGCTGGCCGGGTTAATGATAATCCGGGCTTACCATCAGAGCCGTAATGATACTGCCCGCACAAAAATAATTATTCCGGATTCGGCGCATGGGACTAATCCAGCTTCAGCTGCAGCAGCAGGTTTTGACGTAGTGGAGGTAAAATCGGATGCCAGAGGCGGAGTGGATCTGGAAGCGCTGAGGCAGGCTGCCGACAGCAATACGGCGGGATTGATGCTCACCAACCCTAATACACTGGGATTATTTGATGAAAACATTAAAGAGATTGCACAGATCATTCATAATGCAGGCGGTTTGCTCTACTATGACGGCGCCAATGCCAACGCGATCATGGGCATCTGCAGGCCCGGCGACATGGGCTTTGACGTGGTGCATCTGAATCTTCATAAAACCTTCAGCACTCCCCATGGCGGCGGCGGACCCGGTTCCGGTCCTGTGGGAGTGAAAAAGGCGTTGGTTCCGTTTTTACCTGTGCCGGTGGTGAAATTTGAAAACAACCGCTACAGACTCGATGAGGACCGCCCTGAGTCAATTGGCAGGATGAAGGCGTTTTATGGCAACTTCGGCGTCGTTCTCAGAGCCTACGCCTATATCAGGACAATGGGGCCCGACGGACTCAAAAAGGCATCGGAGACGGCCGTGCTAAATGCCAATTATCTTATGCAACGGTTGAAGAGTGCCTACGACCTATCATATAACCGCACCTGCATGCATGAATTTGTGCTCACAAACGGAAAGCAGGAGAAAAATGGCGTCCGCACCCTTGACATAGCAAAGAGGCTGCTGGACTTCGGGTATCATCCGCCAACGGTCTATTTCCCGCTGATCGTGCATGAGGCAATGATGATCGAGCCCACGGAAACAGAGAGCAGGGAATCGCTGGATGCCTTTGCCGATGCGCTTCTCACTATTGCCGAAGAGGCTGCCAGAGAGCCCGAGAAGGTTCGCAATGCCCCCTACACCACAGTCATCTCCAGGCTCGATGAGGTAAAAGCGGCCAGAAACCCCGTACTGATATGGAATGATTCACATCAGGCATAAAATTAGTTATAATTCAAGATGAAAATAATGCGAACTACAGACTGCAGATTGACAGAGCATGCAGATAGAAGAATAGACGGAACGCAGAAATGGATGGTTAATGGATGAATGATGAATTAATAGGGATAATCGGAAAAGAGCTTCCAATCCGGCAGGGAGACTTGAATACTTATTCTCCGCTGGTGCTGGCTTATGTCGGTGATGCTGTTTTCGAACTGTATGTCCGCACGCTTCTGGTCAGCAAGGGAAATGCGCCGGTGCACAAGCTTCACCAGCAGTCGATCTCCTTTGTAAAGGCGAAATCCCAATCCGATACCATTCACAAGCTGCTGGAGAGCTTGACGGCAGAGGAACAGGACATTGTAAGAAGAGGAAGGAATGCCAAATCAGGGACCATTCCCAAAAATGCCGATGTAACAGAGTATAAATATGCAACAGGTTTTGAGACGCTGCTGGGTTATCTTTATTTAAAGGAAGACTATATGCGCCTGCTCGAACTGTTGAAGGCCTCTGTGGAGCAGAACCGGTAGCAGATGGACGAGGAGACGCGGAAGGAGCGTATAGTTATGGAAGAAAAAAGACAATTCAGCAGGGATAATCGCGGCAGGGACAATCGCGGGAATGACAAGCGTGTAGTGAGCAGCCAGACTAGGGACAGCCGGAGCAGGGATAATCGGGATAAAGATGACTGGGGCAATAAAAATGCTTGGAACCGGAACAGCAAGCCCACGAGGAAAAGCAGACCCGCGGAAGACAGCAGATCAACAGTGACTAAAAGGCCAATGGAAGATAGCATGTCAAAAGTGCATAGAAGTTCAACAGTCAACAGGGCAATAACAGAAAGAAGGCCAACGGATGACATTCGGCAAGGCATGATGGATGATCTGGAGAAGCTGGAGGGCAGAAACTCCGTGCTTGAGGCGCTGAAATCCGGCAGAAGCATCAACCGAATTTTTGTCGCAAAGGGTGACCGTGAGGGTTCTGTCAACCAAATCATCGCACTGGCAAGGCAAAATCACATCCTCATTCAGGAAATCGACAGAACAAAGCTTGACGATATGTCGCAGACATTTGCACATCAAGGGGTTATAGCACTTACAGCCGCCAAGGATTATGTCGAGGTGGATGATATACTAAAGGCTGCGGCAGACAGCGGCAGGCCGCCCTTCATCATTATACTCGATGAAATAACGGATGCCCACAATCTTGGTTCCATATTGAGAACGGCGAATGCCGTCGGTGCCCATGGAATTATCATACCGAAGCGCAGGGCGATCGGCCTGACTGCAGCTGTTTCAAAGGCCTCTGCTGGCGCGATCGAATATGTGCCTGTAGCTAGAGTTACCAACATCGTTCAAACAATTGAAGCATTGAAGAAGCAGAATATATGGGTGGCGGGGACCGATTCCACCGGTGAAAAGGCATACTTCGACAGCGATTTGACCGGAGCAATTGCGCTTGTCATTGGCAGCGAGGGCGAAGGAATGGGTAAGCTGGTGCGGGAAAGCTGCGACTTTGTGGTCAATATTCCGATGAATGGGCAGATCACCTCCTTAAATGCCGCAGTGGCCGGAGCAATTGTATCATATGAGATTCTGAGGCAAAGAAGTAAAAAGCAGCTTTAGTAGGAGTAAAAGCAGCTCTGATGAAATAATTAAATTATATTTACCAAAGAAGGCGAAACTGCCGATAACTATATAGAGAAATATGAATGCAAGTTGGGAAATACTCATACAACCAAGGTTATGAACTTGTATTACCTCAGCGGGCCATGGTCCGGGCTCTGCTCGCCCATGCATCCTGCTTGACATAAAAGTGGGGGTCACATATAATTAGGTGAGGTGAAATACTAGTATAGCCTGCCTGAACATACCATGTTTTACATTACATATGAGGGGGCATATTATTGAAGCCAAATGCTCAAGCGGAGGCAAAAGTAAGTTATAATCCGGCAGTTGACGAAGAAATAATCAAAGAAGCTAAATCCGGCGATAACGAAGCCCTCGAATTTCTGATCAACAAATACAAAAGCTTTGTCCGCGCAAAAGCGAGGACCTATTTTCTTATTGGTGCAGACAGGGAGGACATCATCCAGGAAGGCATGATCGGCTTGTACAAGGCCATCAGAGACTTCAGGGGGGACAAGCTCTCATCCTTCAGGGCTTTTGCAGAGTTGTGCATTACCAGGCAGATCATAACGGCTATCAAGACAGCCACCAGGCAAAAACACATTCCGCTCAATTCCTATGTATCTTTGAATAAACCCATTTTTGATGAGGAATCGGATCGTACTCTTCTCGATGTAATCAGTGAGGAGAACGTCAGCGACCCTGAGGAAATGATGATTAACCGCGAGGAATTTGCAGGTATTGAGCTGAAAATGGGAGAGATCCTCAGCTCGCTTGAATGGGAAGTTCTTTCCAACTATCTGCAGGGACGCTCCTATCAGGAGATCGCGGTGGATCTGAACAGGCATGTCAAGTCAATAGACAATGCGCTTCAGCGCGTGAAACGTAAGCTTGAGAAGTATTTGCAGGAAGGAAAGATCTGACGGCAGGTATTTGACAGGAGCGAACCGGAGTCCGATTGATTGGGTTAAATTGCAGTATTTTTATACTGGACAGTACCGACTCAGATATGTTATAATACAATTCGCTCAGGACGCATGCGGGTGTAGTTCAGTGGTAGAACATCAGCTTCCCAAGCTGATTGTGAGGGTTCGATTCCCTTCACCCGCTCCAGAAACTCAATACCCCGTACCACACGCCCTCATAGCTCAGTAGGCAGAGCGCATCCATGGTAAGGATGAGGTCATCAGTTCGACTCTGATTGAGGGCTCCATAGAAAAAGAAGGCATCTAATTCAGACTAGATGCCTTCTTTTTCTATGACGCTCTTCACCGGGGAGCCAGCTGAAGAGCGTATCCTTACCATGGATGCGCTCTCGATCCAGGCTGAGGCTCGATAAGCGAGCGATGCAAGGAAAGCAAACTTCGAAGCGCGGAACATATCGGTATATGTGAGCACTGGAGAAGTGCAGCTTGACGCCGCAGCGCGAAGGTTAGTGAGTCTCAGAGCATCCATGGATAAGGATGAGGTCACCAGTTCGATTCTGGTTGAGGGCTCCAAAATGAAAACAGACTTCCGAATGGAAGTCTGTTTTCATTTTGGAAACTTCTTTCGAAGCCGGGCAGGTAACCTCATCACCAGGGGATGCGCTCTTGATCCGGGCTGAGGCTCAATAAGCGAGCGATGCAAGGAAGCCGAGCATCGAGGAACGCAACATATGATGATATGTGAGTACCGCAGATGTGACAGCTGACGCGGCAGCGCGAAGGTTAGTGAGTCTCGGAGCATCCATGGGCAAGGATGAGGTCACAGTTCGACTCTGATTGAGGGCTCCAAAAAGAGAGAGGATAGTCAAACGACTATCCTCTCTCTTTTTGGAATCTTCTCCCGAAGCCGCGCAGGTAACCTCATCACCAGGGGATGCGCTCTTGATCCAGGCTGAGGCTCGATAAGCGAGCGATGCAAGGAAGCGGAGCATCGAGGAACGCAGCATATGATGATATGTGAGTACCGCAGATGCGACCGCTGACGCCGCAGCGCGAAGGTTAGCGAGTCTCAGAGCATCCATGGGCAAGGATGAGGTCATAGTTCGACTCTGATTGAGGGCTCCAAAATGAAAACAGACTTCTGAATGGAAGTCTGTTTTCATTTTGGAAACTTCTTTCGAAGCCGGGCAGGTAACCTCATCGCCAGGGGATGCGCTCTCGATCCGGGCTGAGGCTCGATAAGCGAGTGATGCAAGGAAAGCAAACTTCGAAGCGCGGAACATATCGGTATATGTGAGCACTGGAGAAGTGCAGCTTGACGCTGCAGCGCGAAGGTTAGTGAGTCTCAGAGCATCCATGGGTAGGA
>JAEYON010000139.1 GCA_023411645.1 Bacillota bacterium
ATGTGATGGAAAGAAACTGCCAGCAGGATGTCATGATGATTGGGGATTCTGTTCGTATAAGAGATGCACTCAGCGGGACTTACATGTTTTCTGTCGGCTCCTTGTGTGAGTTATATCAATTGATGGACGATGTAATAGACAAATTGGACACCTTTTTAGTTAACAATGCGGATTATAAAAATGAAATATCGATAAAGTTCCCGAAAGCAGTTATTTGTGAATTCAACTGCTATATGATACAAAAGAAGGATTGTATCCAGGAGACAGAAAATATAGAAGGTGTTGAGACCACATCACTGGATCTGGGATGGCTTGACTTTATTCTTGAGAAATATAGAGATCGTGAGTTTGGAAATGAGCTTTATATTTCAGACAGAATATTGAATGGGCCCGGACTGGGACTGCGAGTTAACGGGGAAAAGGCAGCTTTTGTTTTGCAGCATAAGGATGGAGAATCAGGACCCTTGGTAGTGGATTCAAGGGTGAGGGGAATGGGGCTTGGAAGCTATCTGCTTAAAAGATTCAACAGGCTTCTTTTTAAAAGCAACGATACCTTGTATGGTTTTGTAAAGCCTGAAAACAAGGCATCTGCCCATATGATGCTAAACAGCGGCTATAAATTAACGCAAAACAATGTAATATGGGTTTATCGAATGAAGAATGGCACTATGTTTTTGCCGTAGAATATATCACAATAGACAGGTGGGAATGATATGAACAGGAAAAGACTTCAATTCATAATTATCATGGCGTTGGCGGTGATAATGATTACCGCTATGACCGGCTGTGAAAGCCTGATAGAGGCGGAAACGGACCAGGTGAAAATGCAGAGTGTGGATGTATCTGCAGGAGCGGCAAAGCAGGGCAGATTCCCATCCTCTCCTGTGCAGAAGCCTGGAGGCGGAAAGTTCCGGATTGCTTATGTGGATATTGATGAGTATCCCGCAACGGGCAGCATGCTGTACTATGTTCTGGAAAGCTTGAAACAGAGCGGATGGATCCAATACGATTCACTGCCTGTTGAACAGGAGAATGTGGATGCCAAGGTGCTGGTGGATTGGCTTTCAAAGCGCGACCTTGGCCCATTTATTGAGTTTGTGGGTTCAGCCAACTATTATCTGGCCTATGAGGGCGAGGAAGCGGTTGGTAACAGTCTGAAAGAGCATGTGAAAAACAGGGAGATTGATCTGATTTTTGCAATGGGTACCTGGCCGGGTAAATTTGTAAAAAGTCTTGAGCTGGACATGCCATTAATGGTTTATGGAAGCGTGGATCCGATTGGCGCCGGGATCGTACAATCCGCAGAGGATTCAGGCGACGACAATATATGGGCTCAGGTGGATCCATCGGCGTTTAAGAGGCAGCTTCAGTTTTATTATGATACATTGCCATTTAAAAATATCGGGATGGTGTATAACGATGAGATCGTAGCATCAATTCCTGATTATGAAAATACAGCAATGGCTAATGGATTCACCATCACAAAGGTAAAGATAGATAAGCTTGAGAGTGATGAGCAGGAGGACCAGGACCGATATTATTCGAACCTGAAGGAAATTTACAGGGATCTGATTGAACAGAAAAAAATTGATGCTTATTTAATCAATACCGATGTCATTACAGATGATTCAAGAATGAATGAGCTGTTTGAATTGTTTGCTGCTAAAAAAATCCCCATTTTTGTGCAGGTAGGAGACAATTACATTAAAAATGGCGCTTTTATGCAGATATCTCCAAGAGATTACAAAGGCCTGGGAGCATTTGTTGCCGATAGCATCGGGGCATTGTTTAACGGTGCGAAGCTAAGGGATCTGCCGCAGGAGTATATCAGCTCTCCATATCTGAGCCTGAATCTGGAGGCGGCAGAGAAGATCGGCTTCACACCAAGCTTTGAAATGCTGTTATCCAGCGAATATATATATACCGGAGAGAACGAATAGGAGGATTATGATGAATACATCTTACAAAAAATCACGTTCAAAAACTCCAAATGCTGAAAGAAATAACGCACAGCCCGTTCAAGGGAATATAAACCAGGAGGATGTCGGTAACCAGGCTACGCTGAAGATGATGGAGGCTGCTAAAAGGTTTGATGCGGGTCATGGTACGGAACTGAACATGCCTGAAGAACTGAAGGCGCGTATGGAAAATCACTTTGGCATGAGTCTTTCCGGAATTAAGCTGCGCGAGTCTTCTCAGGTGAGGGACATGGGAACCACTGCTGTGGCCAGGGGCGATACAGTTAGCTTTGCACCGGGAGTCTACAACCCTGGAACCCGGATTGGCCGGGAGATCATCGGACATGAGATAGCCCATGTGGTGCAGCAGGCCTCCGGAAAAGCAGAGGCTAATTTACCGGGCGTCGCTATATCATTGGATCAAGGTCTGGAACATGCTGCCGATCATGAGGGCTCGATGGCGGTTATGGATACCGGCAGCGATATGGAGATTGCGCAGCCTATGATGCCGCTTGTCGCACTGGCGCCTGAAAGTGCGCCTATGCAGGGAAAGAACTGGCTCAAGAGTCTGTGGGGGTATATTACAGGTAAAGACAAGAAGGAGGAAATCAAGACACGCGATAGAGCGGTAACAATGATATCCGGAAGACCTCCGGTTTTTGAGACAGCTGAGGATAAAGCGCCGTCAAGTCCTGATACTGAGACTGAAGCGCCGACGCCGATTCCGGAGGCTGAGCCTGATATTGCGCCGCCACCGATTCCGGAGGCTGAGCCTGATATTGCGCCGCCACCACCTCCTGAGTCTGAGACGGATATACCGCCGCCACCACCTCCTGAGTCTGAGACGGATATACCGCCGCCACCGCTTCCGGAGGCAGAGATGGATATACCGCCGCCACCGCTTCCGGAGGCAGAGGCAGAATCGATGACGACAACCACCGTCGCTGCCCCGGAACAAGCTGCCGAGACAACTGATGCTTCAGGCAGTGCATCTCCAAGGGGCGTAAGCAGCGTAGGCCTCCCGACAGGCGGAAAGGTTTGGGAAGACGCCGGACAGTATATTAAATCCAGGGATAGAGAATTCGCTAATATATTAGATTTGCTGAATGCTTTTCACCATACTATTGATACGGTGAGACTTCCAGCCGTCCCAGCGCAGGATGCTGATAAAACAAGTTTTCTTCAGCGAATCGGGGAAGCAAATACCATTGTCATGACTGCCTACAACGAGGCTCTTGACGCATTGATGAAATATTCAACGACACATAGCAACGACAAGGACAAAAACAAGAGAACCCTTGCTACATATGCTATTCAGTATTATATGATAGGAGATACTGAAAAAATCCGGACTCAGAGCATTTATGACGCAATGCAAAGAGCAGTCGCCGAGGAATCGCCCACAGGAGGTCAAGCTGACTTCAATGAGCTTGCAGGTAAAACGTACCGTGAGGCTATCAGCAGTATGGGCGTATTTGTCAGCAGAGCAAAGCCGATTAAACAGATGTCAGGCGGCATTAATACAGTTGATTTTGTGTCAACCGGAGAGAATCGAACCGGCGTTTTGAAAAGGGGTCAGAGGGAATTATTCGTATCAGGAAAAGAGAGCGAGATACTTCATTATTTAATAAACAATGTGACTAATGAGGAACTAGAAAAAATCAAAGCCAGCAGTTTTGAGAGCTTAGTCGAAGAATATGGATTTGAAGGCGCCCAAGTATTAGTTAAGTATAGAAACCTGTCACGTGAGCAACTAATGAAGGCGACATCATCGATGACTACAGCAGAGGACGTTTTTAGATTTAGATTGGGAAAGGAAACAAATGTGTCTCGTCAGGATAAAGCGACTCCGTCATATGAAGTCAAAGATGCGAACACCTCTCATAGGGACGTGGCAGTATCCAGAATCAACAAGCTTTTAGGCTTTGATATTATTACAGAAACCGAATTTGCACAAACAGAGGACAGGACAAAAT
>JAEYON010000148.1 GCA_023411645.1 Bacillota bacterium
TCATCAAACAGCTCAAGCTCGTAAGGCTCGCCGACAAATGATGGAATTGGGCTGCCATCCTGTACATAAGTATGGATGCAGTGTCCGGTTCCGGGTATAGCCTTTTCATAATTGAAGTAGCTTCTGATACAAAAGGTCCCTGTATTATTATAAGACTTCAATATGGACAGCTTATACGCATATAGTGGATCCTTTAGGTCGATAATCCCGGAGATCCTTGGCGTGAAGTTCGGCGCATCCGGCTCAAAACATCTTGTGTTCAGTGCGTCCTCAAAGCTACCGCCTTTGGTCATTGTATCAAATATGGTATCCGTCTGGTCGCCGTTGGTGATGATGTGACGGCCATCCTCATGCCTTGCCGGGAAATAAATAATCAGCGAAGGATCCGTCAGCTTGCTCTCATCAAATGCCTTAGTCCTTACAGAACCATTTTCCTCTTCAAATATCCTGTTCCTGCTGTTTTCACTTCTTCCCATTATCCAATACACCTGTATCATATGCTTTGCATCGGGACTCATCCCAAGGATAATCCCTCTTCCGGGATATGTATTGGTCTTCAGCATTTCATAATTGGCTGTTTGCTGCTGCTTTCCCATAGTCATTTCGTCCTTTCTTTATGTTTAGCCTGATCTGATTACTGAAACCTGTTCCATGCAGATCAGCGTACTTGCTCCGTCAAGCTCAAAGTACGCACCTCTTACCTGTCAATGATGGAACAATCTCAGGCCTGTCATGCACATAACCATTCCATACTGGTTGCATGCTTCAATAACCGAATCCTCCCTTACAGAACCGCCAGGCTGCACCACATATTTAACACCACTTTTGCGAGCCCTGTCAATGTTGTCCCTAAATGGAAAAAATGCATCCGAGCCCAAAGTAATGTCCTTCATACCGCTTAGCCAGGCCTTCTTCTCATCATGTGTCAGTCTTATAGGCGCCTCCTCCAGCAATTCATTGAGCATGCCCTGTTCAAATTCAGTTGTGTCGTCCCTCACAAACAAATCAATTGCATTGTCCCTCTCCGGCCTTCCCAATCCCTGCTTAAATTTCAACCCAAGTACCTTCGGATGCTGCTTCAGATACCACAGATCCGCTTTTTCCCCTGCAAGCCTGGTGCAATGGATCCTGGACTGCTGTCCCGCACCGCAACCTATGACCTGGCCGCCTGCAGTATAGCAGACTGAGTTCGACTGCGTATATTTGAGTGTTATCATGGCCAGGATCATGTCTATTTTTGCCTGCTCCGGCAGCTCCTTGTTTTCAGTAACAATATTCTTCAGATCATCGAAGCACGGTACATGACTGTTCTTCTTCTGCACAAACTCGATACCAAATATCAACCTTTTTTCAATCTCATCAGATTCATAAGCAGGGTCGATTTTGATAATATTGTACTTGCCGCCCTTCTTTTTCTTCAGGATCTCAAGAGCCTCATCCGTATATCCCGGCGCGATTACACCGTCAGAAACTTCTTTTTTGAGGATGGACGCCGTTGAAACGTCCACAACATCGCTCAACGCTGCCCAATCGCCAAAGGAGGACATTCTGTCAGCACCTCTTGCGCGCGCGTAGGCACAGGCCAGCGGGGACAGTTCCGGATCATCAACAAAATATGCTTTCTTCAAAACATCAGATAATGGCAAACCTAAAGCTGCTCCTGCCGGACTGACATGCTTGAAGGACGCTGCTGCAGGCATATTCAGCGTTGCCTTGAGCTCCTTTACCAATTGCCATGAGTTCAGCGCATCCATAAAATTAATATACCCCGGGTTGCCATTCAGAATTTCAAAGGGAAGTTCTCCTGCGACGGATCGGATCTCCGCTGGTTTTTGATGCGGGTTGCAGCCATACTTCAGTTCATACGTTTTCATATCCATCCTCCTGAAAATTATATTAAAAAAATAAAAACCGCCCCAGGTAAAGTGTTCTACCCAGGCGGTCGATAATTCATTCTTCATCATGCTTCCCATTGTTATTTCAATTTATCCGCCAGTTGCATGACTGCGCTCAATTTTCAACTTTAGTATATGATAAGCTCCGACCTGTGTCAAGAATTTCATGTCTGTTCGTTGTCTAAAGCATTTATTGAACATTATCAAATAAGGCCTTCAGATTTCTCGGAATACTTTCATAGAACCACTTCATGCAGTTAGTCTCAAGCTTATCAGCAAGCTCCTTTGGCAAATCCTCAAATTTTACGCCGGATAGCAAAAGTGCCGTTTCCTCCTCGGAAAAACTAACGGATTGAGTAATATTGTTAAACCCGTCCTTATTTGCGGGGCACAGCTCCTGACAGCGTGAGCAGCACACGATCCTGTGGTGGACGGATTTCGGAACTGTGTCGGGAAATGGCTCCGTTCCGAATTCATTGATTGACGTCAGGCACTTCTCATTATCAATAAGGAAACGATCATTCAAAATAGCACCGGTAGGACAATTCTTCGCGCACTGATTACATTCTTCGCAAACATCCATATTTTTAACTTCGCGCCATGTATACTCCTTGTCATACGGCATATCGGAAATAAACACAAAAAGTGAGATTAAGCTACCCATTCCGTCAATAAAGCAGATGTTGTTTCTGCCGTATTCAGCCAATCCGCTGCGCACCGCCAAACGTTTCTGCGGCAGCCAGTAATCGAAAAAGAAACGATAATTGTTGCCCTGAGATAAAAATTCTTTGACCTCGTCTTCAGTAGCTGCCATATCTACAACGCTGGTTACTGCTTTACCTTCATAATGAAAAACTGCATTGCACAGTTCAAAACCAACTGCTGCTATAATAATCGACTGAGGCTCAAAATCCGTCTTCGGATTAAGCACATACTGCTCTTTGACAATCCATTTTTGAAAATTGTTCAGGTCATTGCGCTGTGCAAATATAGATATATCGTCCTTAATATCATTCAGACAGGAAATCGGAATCGCAGTTGTTTTAATATTGGTTATCATTTCACATTACCTCTCTTAACATTACTTTACTTTGCCGCCTCATCTTTCGGCTTCATTTTAACAGACATAAGCAACTTATAGTCCCGCAAATCAGCATCATTATCGACTCGGAACATCATCCATCTGCCCATTTTCATATAGTCCTGAGCATTGTCATACTGGGCACGCATTTCAGGAGATAATACACTTCGTAGCATCTCCATTTCTGCTTCATGCTTATAACTGATGACCATAAAGACTGAAAAAGAGCCTTCTTCGGGATAGAGTGTGCCAAATGACTGACCGCTTTTTTGAAATTTTACATTCCAGCCGGGCTTACCGGAGCATCCGCTGTAAGACATTTTGGGTTTTGCACTGTATGCACTGTTCATGTAGTCGAAAAGAGAATCCCACAATCTTCTGCCTTCACCGCCAATATACTCTGCCATAGCTTCAAAGCTTGGCTGATTGATCTGCGGGTACATATTTTTCCATTCCATACCTTAACCCCCTTGTTCCAATATCCTACCACAGCATACTTGACAACAGTATGTCAGGTTAAGAAATTATTTGTAAAATCCTACTATCTTTTCGCTGCGTTCTTTGATGATTTTTCTTATATGTTCAGGCTCAACTACTTCTACAAAACAGCCAAAACTGAGAATGTATCCGTACAGCCATTCATCCTCAGTAATGCTAATTTCAAGTGTATAACTGCCATCGCCATTATCGCGTATCCATTCGTCATCAAAGTCATCATAAAGACGGTACAATGCCTCTTTGCTGAATTTCAAGACAACATTCACACATTGCATTTCCATTTCTGTTTCATCAGAACGTTCCTCTATAATATGAACCTTGTTCCTATCAAATGTTTCGTCCCCTATTTCTACTCTCTTGATCCGAGAAATGCGAAAGGTGCGATAGTCCTGTTTTTCATGGCAAAATCCCCACAGATACCACGCCTGTGATTTGAATAACAGCCGCATAGGCTCAATCACCCGGTGGCTCTTTTTATTATTTGAGTTTATGTAGTCAATCTCAATTACTCTGCTTTGCATAATTGCGGTCTTTATATCGGTAAACTTATTATATTCATTTGGATCTGCTCCCCAGGGAGAAAAGTCAATAGAAATCCAATCAGTAACTGAATTTTTGAAAATTCCGCTGAGTTTTTCCAGTACTATATCAATTTCGGGATATTTGGTTGACTGTAAAGTTTGAAGAGCAAATAAGATGCTATCTTTTTCACTATTGGACAACGCTGTGCGATTGACAGTGTACTCCTCCAATATGGATATCCCGCCGTTTGTACCCTGCGTGGCATATACGGGCACGCCGGAAACAGAGAGCACATCAATATCACGGTAAATCGTACGTGTGGACACGCCAAACCGTTTCGCAAGCTCAGAGGCCTTCACAGTCTTTTTATTCAGCAGTATGGTTGTTATTTCTAGCAATCGGTTGAGCTTCATATTAATTCACCGTTAAATACTCGACATAAATATATAGTAATACTTCCAGATTATATAAACAAGTACCTCGTCCACTCTTCTAAAACATCTTTATACAAAGTGTTCTTTACAATTTTCCAATCCTTGACTTGGATAGAACCATTTCAAGTATTAGTTCTTTATAGATGTCCTTATCTTTTCATTGTCAATTAGTTCTTTACATTTGTCATTAATAAGTATATAATAACATTCGATACTCATCGAATGTTTTGCAAAACATTCTCATAAATGCATAGTTATCAAATGTAGGAAGGGAAAATATGCTGACAGAACAGAATACCATTAAATTTTCAGTAAGCACTACCCTCGAATATGCCTGCTCCCTGTATATTCTGGCCAACGGGCGCAATTGTCTTTCTCTGTCTAAGGAAATAGGTGTAACGCCGGATCAGATTCTTATTAATATGGGTGAAGTAGGATCAAAGGTCTTCACCAGGCATATGCAAAACGAGTTAGCCTTTTTTATG
Source organism: Bacillota bacterium (assembly GCA_023411645.1). GTDB lineage: Bacteria > Bacillota > Clostridia > Acetivibrionales > DTU013 > JAEYRF01. The sequence continues at coordinate 4,916 of JAEYON010000148.1, forward strand.
GAACAAGATACCTACAGCTTATCCGGTACAAATCCACTAAATGCACTTCCTTTTCTTGCTGCCCTGGAAAACCCGGCAATTGAAGGTATTGCAGAACTGATAAAACACCTGGAGAGCAGCGATGAACAGTATCTCCCGTTTCTTATTACCAAAAGCGCGATCGGCACGAAATGCAGTAAAGAATATGTACCGGAATTGCTCGAAAACTATATCAGTCATCTCTCACCGGAGGAAGAAAATCTTCGGGAGAAGTTGAGGGAGTGTCTTAAAAACCCATTGGAGATGCAGGCAAGATTCTGCTTATTGCTTAGGCAGTTTTATGAAAATGTCTATAAGCCATTTGAAGCAGATATCAATAATACGATCGAAGCCAAAGTGGCGTACTATGAACAGCAATTCGACACAGACCCTGCAGCCTTTGCTAATGATTATTTCAGGATCAACTTAAGCAACTGCGAAAAGAAGCCGGCAGTATACCTGAGTCTGTTTATGCAGGTTGGTTCTCTGCTTTTCAGAAGCAAAGATGGATCGGATGTCATCATACTGGGCATCCATTCAGACAAACGCTTTGGCCGTGAAGTAATGAAAAATCGTCTCGTATCCTTTTATAAGCTGTTATCGGACGAAAAAAGGTTTCAGTTGCTGGAGCTTATTTCGGATAGCCCAAAATATGTGAATGAATTGGCGGAATTGCTTGATTTAGCCCCATCAACGGTCTCCCATCACCTCGGTTATTTTATACGGTCCGGCATTGTACTTGCGGCACGCGATGAACACAGGCTTTACTATTCACTGGACCACAAAAAAGTTCGTGAATTATTTGAGAAATCCATAAAATTATTTATAAAGGAGTTGTAAACCATGAAAAGCAGGTACAAGAGCATCGAAGGACAAAGACTTATACTTGAAAGCTATGATAAGCTTTTGGCTTCCTGGGATGTTGATAAGGAAGAAAAGGATATCCCAACCACTTGGGGCACGACCCATGTCATTATTGCCGGTGATCCCTCCAGTCCACCGCTCATGTTGCTGCACGGTGTTGGTGATGACTCTGCTCTGATGTGGATTTATAACGCAAAAGAACTGTCCCTCCATTTTAGACTATATGCTGTCGATACTATGGGCGGTCCAGGCAAAAGCGAGCCAAATGAGCATTATTTTGAGGCCTTTGATCAGGCCGAGTGGCTTGATGAGGTTGTGAATGCTCTTGGAATATCAGGAGCCGATATTGCCGGGGTCTCAAATGGCGCTGCTATGACGCTTAACTATACTGTAAATCACCTTGACAAAGTGGGCAGGATTATCTTAATGGCAGCGGGAGGAAAAGGAAGCATGCTAAAAATCCTAAAATTCCTGCCCGCAGTGCTGTTTCCTTCTGAAAAAACCGCAAGAAAACTCATGTCTACCATGGGCGGCGATAATATTTCCATGTTTCTGGACAATGCCGATCTCATGGAGCATTGGGGATACCTTCTAAAACACTTCCGCAACTCGACTATGATGCAGCACAAGGTTCCCAAAATACAAGACGATCAGCTTGCAATGATTAAAGAGAGATCTCTTTGGCTGCTTGGTGAAAATGATGGCCTCGCAGATGTTCCTAAGTCCGAGCAGTGGTATAAGGAATGCGGCTTCAACTACAAAATTATCAAAAATGCCGGTCATGGCGTCAACCACCAGCAGCATGAAATTATTAACAGAGAGATCGTGAACTATTTATCTCATACTTTGAAGGTTTGACATGCTCGCGCAGCATCTACTGTTAAAGCAGTTTACCCCACCTGTTATTGAAACCTGAATGCAGATGGGTTTCACCCATCAAAAACGAGGCGCTTCATTTGAAGCGCCTTGTTTATTGAATTATCATATTATATAAGATTTATGGAAGAATGCGTATCTTCGCTAGCTTTATTTCACCTGAGGTAGATTTGCCATACTCTTCTCTACGCTCTCTCTGGAATACTCAACGTCAATCATATCGCCGCTGAAGTACATATCATACGAGGACATATCAAAGTATCCGTGTCCGCTCAGATTGAAAAGGATCACTTTTGATTCACCTGCTTCTTTCGCCTTCACTGCCTCATCAATTGCCGCTCTGATAGCGTGTGAGGATTCAGGTGCGGGAACTATCCCTTCAGTTCTTGCAAATGTGACTGCCGCATCGAACACAGACTTCTGACCATATGCCATTGCCTCAATCAGACCATCATGATAAAGCTGGCTGACAAGCGCCGAATCACCGTGGTATCTTAGCCCTCCGGCATGGATTCCCTCGGGAATGAAATCATGACCGAGCGTGTACATCTTTGCAATCGGAGCGATCTTTGCCGTATCACCGTAATCAAAAGCGAACTTGCCCTTTGTAAGCGTCGGGCAGGCAGACGGTTCAACCGCAACTGCTCTCACCTTGGTTCCCTTAAATTTATCTTGAAGGAATGGGAATGCAATCCCGGAAAAATTAGTTCCGCCGCCGCAGCAGGCAAAAATCACGTCAGGATACTCATCAATCTTCTCCATCTGTTTCTTAGCTTCAAGACCAATAACTGTCTGATGAAGACACACATGGTTCAAAACACTGCCAAGTGAATAATTTGTGTCATCGTGTGTAGCGGCATCTTCAACCGCCTCGCTTATAGCTGTACCAAGGCTTCCGGTAGAATCAGGATCCCTCTCCAGAATCATCCTTCCCGCGTTGGTCAGGTTGCTGGGGCTGGCATGAACAGTGGCGCCGAAGGTCTGCATAAAGGAACGCCTATAGGGCTTCTGCTGATAGCTGACCTTTACCATATAGACAGTGCATTCCAGACCGAAATGATTACAGGCCATGCTCAGCGCGCTTCCCCACTGTCCTGCCCCTGTTTCGGTAGACAGACGCTTGATGCCGGCCTGCTTGTTGTAGTAAGCCTGTGCCAGCGCTGAATTTAATTTGTGGCTTCCTGTGGCATTGACGCCCTCATACTTATAGTAAATCCTTGCGGGAGTGTCCAACAGCTTCTCAAGATTCCTTGCCCTGAATAACGGCGACGGCCTCCACTGCTTATACATTTCCCTGACCTCATCAGGAATATCGATGTATCTCTCTGTAGACATTTCCTGCGCAATGAGTGAATCAGGAAAAATAGCCTTCATCTCTTCAGGCTTCATCACTTCATTTGTAAACGGGCTATAATACGGTGCGGGCTTGTTTGGCATGTCGGCAGCGATATTATACCATTGCCTTGGAATTTCGGACTCCTCTAAAAGGACCTTGACAACATCATTCTTGTTAAGATTACTCATCTTCTCATCTCTCCTCTTCTCTTCTAATCTCATCTTATTAAATTAATGAATCAACTGCTTTTAATCATTTTATTATATGACGTGGCAAAATGCAATAGCCTACACAATTTTGCCCACGGCAAAATGATGAGCCCAAATATTCCCTAGCCTATTTTTTGAAAGCTATGCTTAATCCGGCAATAGATAATCTACTTTCTGCAGGTCATTGAATGTAATTTCCCCACCGACAAGCACCATATTAATCTTAATATCTTCATCAAAAATCAGAATATCAGCATCCTTTCCAATTGCCAGCGAACCTTTTTTCTCAAATACACCAATGTTTTTTGCAGGGGTTGCAGACATCATCTTAACCGCTTGAAAGAGAGGTACATCAGCTTCAGTAACCATAGTGCGCACTAACCGGTCAGTTGTGGCGACACTGCCTGCAAAGGCAGACCTGTCGGGAAGCTTTGCAACATCATCCTCAATAATGATCATCCCATCATTTGTCTGGCTGTATATCTCACCCTGTATACCATTAAGTCCGGCCACACTGAGTGCATCAGACACCAGACAAATACGGTCCGGCCCTTTGATTTTGTAGATAAGCTTAAGAAGACTTGATGGCAAATGGCGGCCGTCTGCAATAATCTCCACCATCATATCGTCAAGCAGAAAGGCAGCCTCAATGATACCGGCCTTCCTGTAGGCATTGACTCTACGAACCGTAGATGTACATGAATACAAATGAGTCACTGTAGTAAAGCCACATTCATATGCATTTACTGCCTCCTCAAATAATGCATCAGAATGCCCGATAGACATCCGAATTCCACGCGGAACAAGTTCGCGGGCCATTTCCATTGCACCTGACAGCTCAGGTGCGACAGACCAGCGCAGGATATTACCAAAGCGCCCGACGATTTCCATATATTCATTCGGGTCAGGATTTCGTATCGCATTAGCAGGTTGTGCACCACGTTGATTCATTGCAAAATAAGGGCCTTCCAGATGCATTCCCAGAATACATGGCCCATCTTTCATTGAAGTATGTGCCTGTGAAATATTATCCATTGCCTTAATGAAGCGTTCATGATCAGCAGAACAGGTCGTTGGCACCAAAGAGGTTGTACCGTGTTTCATATGCATTTTGCAGCAGTCCATAACCTGTTGAGGGTCTGCTGCCATAAAATCATAGCCCCCGCCACCATGTAAATGGATATCGATGAATCCGGGCGAAATGTACTTACCGCCAACATCGATGGCAATCTCATCCTCCTTAGGTTGTCTTTGATCTCCTGCATAAATACCTGTGATTACTCCGTTACTTACACTGAGACTGCCATTGGGGATAATGCCCTCCAAACCAATAATCCTGCCGTTTGTAATTAGTATATCCTTCATGTTCGTACCTCCATCATATCAATTTTGCTGAATCGGTATCTAAAAACAAGATTGCTTTTGGATGGGTACGCAGGATAGATGCCGGAATCTGCTCCGATATCGGATCAAATAAGGCACGCTTTACTGCAGGCGCCTTCCTTTCTCCAGGTACCATACAGGCTAGTGCACTCGCTGACATAATTAGCGGAATCGTAACCGTCAGAGCATATGTTGGTACCTTTTCTATACTACTGAAGCAGCCGTCATTAACCTGCTGAATGCGGCTTCTTTCGTCCAGCTTTATGATACGAACAGATTGATTGTCGTCAAATTTTGCCAGAGGAGGGTCATTGAAAGCAATATGCCCGTTTTCACCTATGCCTGCACAGACAATGTCAATTGGGTGCTGCTGCAAGAGCGAGCTGTAACGCCTGCATTCCATCTCAAGGTCATCCGCATTTCCATTAATTAAGTTAACACTTTTGAATGCAGCAACATCAAAAATCCTCTGTCTCAGATAATTTCCAAAACCTTGAGGGGCTTCAGGCGGTAATTCTATATATTCATCCATATGAAACGCATTAATTCTTTCCCAGGATATGTCATCGTATTCAGTCAAAGCACTTAGAAAATCGTCCTGAGAGGGAGCCGCGGCAAAGAGTATATTGATTTCATCCTTACTTCTTAACGACTCCAAAATCCACCCGTGGACGGCCTGAGCCGAAATGTCTCCTAGTTCCTTCCTGTTCTCACTTATCAAAACATTTAGTTTATCAACCTTGATTTCTTTTTTCATCACCGTCACCCCTTAAAGTATACTAGAAGAGCAAAACTGCCTTCCCTGAATATTTCTCAACAAGGTGCTTATTATATTCATCGCCTCCAGGCATATTACCACTTCTGAATATAGGTGGGGTATATCCTTTGGATACCAGATACTTACATGTTTCCATCACAAGGTAATTGACAGTGAAACAGTTGCAGTATGTGGATGTCGGACCGATATTCTGCTCACAGCCGTCAATTGAGAGAATAGCATCACCATACGGCAGATGGTTGTTTATAAATATATCTACTGATTCGTATAGGTTTGCTCCTGTAGGATGGCGTGAGGGGTGATCCTTCGGGATCTTTTGAGCAAATAAGGTTGAGGTGATGGCAATAGTTGTCACACCAAGCCTCTTAGCCTCAAGAGCACAGTCTATTGTCATGCTGTTGATACCGTATGCATTTATAATGATAAGAACTTCATTCGGAGTCTTCCCGACGCCATACGAATTAAGGACAGCAACAGCATATCCGGGAACTCTTTCGACCTTCATGGAGCGAAAACCGCCATGACTGAGATTGGTTCCCGGATCTAGAATAGCATTAATGCAGGCTAGTCCGCCTGCGCGGGAGAACGTCTCCTCTACTGCCATGTTAGAGTGCCCACCAGGACCTATTACATGTATTACCTGACCCCGCATGATGGAATCACCAATAACAGCAGCGGCCTTTTTTATTGATTCATCCTCAGTAAGTATTTCGTCAAGGATAGAAGATACTATTTGCTTATATTCCAAAGCTTCCTTATTCATTTTTTATCTCCCTTCATTTCATCATAATTAGTTAGTCTGGTAAATATCCATGCCGTTTATCAAAATTCTAAACAGCTGCATGAAAGAAAAACATTTTAATATACTCACATGAAATATCCCTCTTAATTGAATGATAAAATCCCGGAGGAACAATAAAGCAGGTTCCGGGAGAAAGCGGGAACTCACTTTCTCCGACTAAAGCTCTTCCTGCGCCCTCCAATACATAAAAGCCTTCCTGATCTTCATGAGTACCACCCTGAATATACTCCACCTGTGTATACACAAGCAGTCCGGTTCTGCACCCGGCTTGACATCCATTCTCCTCAGTCAGCAAAGGTATATATTCATACTCCTTAAACTTGACGGGGCTTATATCAGCTTGATTAATAAAAATTTGCATATAAATCACCTTACATTGGAATTCTTTATATTTACGAACACAAGAAAACGCTTGTAATATCTAAGCTTCCTGCTTTACCGACTCCTTGCCTTTTACAGCCTCAATCAGCCTCGGAATCATAAAAATCGCAGATACAAGAGCAAAGGCAGGAATTGCTGAGTACGACCAGACGAGCGACCATTGTGTAGTAGGAAATTCGAGTGCTATCTTTGTAATGGCGGTTTGTATACCCGTGATGAAAAGCATTGCATAAAATGCAACAGTCAATATCACTACAATAACACGTACTACTTTCTGTAATTTCGGAGACATCGCGTTGGCCAAAAAGTCCATAAAAATGTGCTCTTTTAAATAAACACATGAAGCAATTCCCAGGCATATCATCCAGACTACGCATATAGTACAGACATCAGATACCCACAATATAGAATGGCTGAGGAAAGTTCTGCTTATTATCTCTGCCATATTCAATAAAAAGATGACAAGAAACAATAAACCCGAAACAGTTATCAGCACTCTAGAAAATCTATCCAATACTTTTTTCATTTTGTTAACCTCCAAACACTAAATTGGGTAACCAAGTCACTACCCATGGGATATATGTGATAAATATTAGTGATATTAGTAATACACCGACGAAAGGTAAAGATGCTTTGGCTAAACGTTCGAAGGGCATGTCCGCAAGCTTCGCTTCTATAAACAGCAGTGCACCTACAGGCGGTGTTAAAAGGCCTATCATAAGATTGCTGATCATAATTATTCCAAAATGTATGGGGTCTATACCCAACTGAGTCGCAATAGGCAGAAGTATAGGAGCAAATATCAGCATAGCTGGATTTGCATCCATAATCATGCCCAGGAACAAAAAGAAAATGTTTACAATTAAAAGAAATACAAAAGCTGTTGGCTGATACTGTGCTACAAGCTGACCAAGTATCTTTCCAAGTCCCTCAACTGCAATTAGGTAAGAGAATATGCCTGCGACGGCAAAGAGAGCCATGATGGTGGCAGAAAATTGTGCAGTCTTTTTAAATGCACTTAACATATCCTTTAGTGAAATATTTCTATAAACAAAGAAACCGATTATCAAAACATATGCACATGCCAGTATGGCAACCTCAGTAATTGTGGTTATTCCTGAGAACACACCGCCAATTACAATTACAGGCGCAATTAATGCTAGCCAGGACTCACGAATAACAGATTTGAAGTTCTTCCATGACATTTGTGATTTATGGGGTTTTAAATCAAACTTCTTAACTTTTATGAATACGAGTAATGCTAACAAGGCAGCCATAATGAGACCTGGAATCATTGCACCAAGAAACAGACGCCCGACTGACAAATTAGTAATCAGCGCCAGAAAAACCATGGGTATACCCGGCGGTATGATTGGACCCAGCACTGCACCTGCAGCATTGAGTGCGGCGGAAAAATCCTCCGGATAACCTTCCTTCTTCATTTCAGGCAACATTATTGGAGAAATCGCAGCGGCATCAGCGGGGCCTGAACCGGAAACCAGGGAGAATATTACATTTACAACAATGCAGGCATACGCCAGACCACCCTTGATTTTACCTATAAAGAACATTGAGAATTTTAATGTTCGTTCTGTCATACCAGTTATATTCATTAATTCCCCGACAAGTATGAAAAATGGAATTGCTAGTAATGACATATTAGACAGGCCGTTGATCATGCTGTTTGATATCATTGACAGCGGACCGTTTCCTGTTCCAAGCAGATATGTGACTCCGGCCACTGCCATAGAAACAAAAATGTCCATGCCAAGAAACATTAATAGAAACATGACAATAAATACAATTAGTATTGCCATAGTACGTTTATCCTCCTTAATAAGTTTGACTTTCTTGGGCAAAAATATAATGTAAGATCATTACTAATCAGGAGGGATGTCACTCATATTTTGAGGATATCCCTCCTTTTGCTATTTATTTTTAGAAGATTTATTTAGTATAGGTTTCCTTGAATTTCATTATTTCATCAATAGTACCGGTAGGCCATAGTTCTCCTGCCTTGTCAAACTCTTTGTAAATATCAGAACCAAGCTTATCCTGAATGGATTTAACATCAACCTCAACATATTCCATTTTCTCGTTAAGGAATTTCATTGTATCATCCAATGTGGCAGCGATTTGCTCCGCTTCAAAAGCAGTAGCTTCATCAGCAGCTGCCTTTATGATAGCTTTTTGATTGTCGGATAGCTTCTTCCATAAATTTTCACTGATAAACATGCCGCAAACATCCCTGATATAGTCAGTCTTCATGAAATATTTCTGCACTTCAAAGAAGCTGCTGTTTTTAGCTGTTATGAAATTATTTTCCTGCGCATCGACTGTTCCCTGCCGAAGTGCAATGTATAGATCAGCAAATGGTACAACAACAGGGGTAGCACCCAGCTTTTTCATCGTCTGCTGAACCAGAGCAGACTCAGCCGTCCTAACCTTCAGGCCTTTAAAGTCATCCGCAGTTCTTACAGCTTTATTAGACGTTAACTGTCTAGGCGGTAATTCACCTTTTGCGGAAAGTGTACGAACTCCCGACGTTGTCGCAGCTTCTTCGAACCATTGCTTTGCAGTGTCGGAGTCTAAAAATGCCTGCAGCTGTTCGTAGTCATCCCAAATAAAAGGTGCAGTAACAGCAGTGAACTTTTTAGCACCTTCCAGCCAGCAATAGCATGAGAAAGAGTTATAGAACATGTCTGTCAGTCCATTAGGCATACCGCTCAGCATATCGTTAATGCCTCCAAGTACACTATTAGGATAAACTTCAACGGTAATGTTGGCTTCAGTATTACTGTTGACAATCTCCGCAAAATGGTTCATAGCCATAGTTGCGGGGTCATCCTCTGTCTTGATTCCGGCTAGTTTGATTTTGAAGCTCTTCTCAGGTTCAGCGGGTGTTGCCGTATTAGTTTCTGCTGTTTTTGTTTCTGTTGCTGCATTAGTTTCTGTTGCTGCATTTTGTTTTGTGTCGGTGGAACCGCATGCACTAAATAACATTGATACAATTACCACCAAAATGAGTAGCGATGTGATTCTTCTTTTCATAATACCCTCCTCTTTTTGTTTCCACGTTTAGTTTCTTATTTGTGAAATGTTACATCTTATGTTGATAAAGATTAAACTATATTTACATAAGCTGTATCATATTCAACCTTGCTTCAGTCAAACTCTTTAATACAGTATTATTTGTTAATCAACTTCATTTCTTCCAGTATTTCTTTAAGCTTCTGTTTGATTGCCTCGTCCAGAGGCGTTATAGGGGACAGGCAGACCCCAGTATCAATTCCAATGATTTTTAGCGCCTCTTTTATCACTACCGGAAATGTACCAAGCTCAAAAGCAACTCTAAGGGGTGCAAGATCAAACTGTGCTTCACGAGCTCCCTTTATGTCACCTGAAATAAATTTGTCATATATACTCACACAAAGCTTCGGTGCTATATTGGCACATGATGCAATTGCGCCGGCTGCTCCATAGCATAGTCCTCCAAAAATTAATGTATCTCTGCCCATTAGAACATTGAACTCTTTATCCTTTGTTAACCTTACATACTCAGCTGCCTGCGTCATATTACCAGAACTGTCTTTTATTCCTACAATATTTTTAACTTCAGCCAGCCTTTCCACAGTGGTAACATCAATATTCAAACCGGTTCTTCCTACATTGTTATAAAGAATAACCGGCAGCCCAGTGTTTCTTGCAATAGCTTTATAGTGCTCAGCTAATTCTTTCTGAGTCGGAGTTATAAAATAAGGAGTTACGATGGAAACAGCGTCAACACCGCATTCTTCTGCCATTTGGGTCAGTTCGATAGTCTCTCTTGTAGTTACAGCTCCCGTCCCGGCATATACAGGAACCCTGCGTGCAACATGATCCACAGTTACTTCAATTGCTTTCCTTTTCTCTTCTTTACTAAGTCCATATGACTCACCAGTAGAACTAATAATAAAAACTCCATGTACGCCATCCATAATAACGTGATCCAACAGCTTTCTCAGAGCGCTTTCTTTAAGAGTTCCATCTTCATTCATGGGAGTAACTAGAGCAGGAATAATACCCTTTGCAATAAATTTCATTACAGACCTCCATATTTCTGATTTTTATTTTTAAATTTCTATTCTTCCTTTTTTGTCATTACATGCATTGATGAACGGCGGATATGGTTACGCATTAATGTCTCTACAAGTTCCAGATCTCCGGCCTTAATTGCTTGTAGAATAGAAAAATGCTCATTATACCCCTTCTCTCTCTCATCCGGATCTTCCAGTGCTTTATACCTGAATGTATTTTCATAAGACTTCAGCGTTTTAATAGAACTTATAAGAAATGAATTATTACCAGCATTACGGATGGTCTGATGGAACTTGGTATTTATCTTTACTGCTTCTTCCAGTTTGCCGGCATTTAAATAACCCTTTGCTAACTTCAGCAGCTTTTCAAGCTCATCTATCTGTTCCTTATCCATTCTCGCAGCAGCAATGCGGGCAGCCGCTCCTTCCAGTGAAGACCGGATAATGTTGGTCTGCTCTATACTTTGTTTCGCAAAGTCGGTAACAAACGTACCTCTTCTGGGTATTGAGATCATAAGCCCTTCAGATTCAAGTGTTCGGAAAGCTTCCTTTACAGGTGTCGTACTGACATTCAATAAATTACTGATTTCTCTTTCAACAATTTGCTGTCCAGGCTTTAATCTCTCAGTAATAATCTCTTGCCGGATAATATCAGCTATCTGCTCCCTAATCGTCCTATTTAGCTTAATCTTTTTCCCTTCCATTTTCACCCTCACTTTATACTTTTTGCTCTTCCTGCTATCTCATAGGTTTTCCACAAATTCTTTCATCCGTTTCAAACCCTCTTGTATCTGGCTTTCTGATGTCGCATAGGAAATACGTACATAATCAACAAATGTACTATCAAATCCAACTCCCGGAACAAGTGCGACACCATTATTTTCAAGTAGCCTCGTCGCAAACTCTTCGCCGTTTAGGCCAGTTCCGCTGACATTGACAAATACATAAAATGCACCTTTTGGCTCTGTTATTGTCAAGCCGTCAATCCCCGACAGTCCGTCCAGCAAGAGTCTTCGGCGTGAAGCAAAGGTTTTTACCATAAGTTCGATATCTTGCTTGCACTTCTCTGTCTCCATAGCATCAGCCACACCTGACTGTAAAAATGTCGGAGCGCATGTTGTTACATATTGATGCAGCTTCAGAATTGGCGGTATGAGCTTTTTATCGGCTGCCAGATACCCCAGCCTCCATCCTGTCATTGCATGTGACTTCGAAAATCCGTTAATCGTAATGGTACGTTTCTTCATACCGTCGAAGCTTGCCATCGATACGGACTTTGCACCGTCATAAACAATCCTTTCGTAAATTTCATCCGATAAAACCAACAAATCATTTTCAACAGCTATATTGGCAATTTCCCTGAGTACATCTTCGCTAAATACCGTGCCGGTTGGATTATGGGGATTATTCACAAGTATCATCCGTGTTTTGGGTGTAATAGCGGCACGAACTTCTGAAGCATTAATTTGAAAGCCATTTTCCTCCCGCAGTGGTATGGGAACTACCTTTCCCCCAGCCATTTTGATCAGGTTTCTGTAGTTCATAAACGCAGGTGTGAAAACAATTACTTCATCCTCTTCATCGATGAATGCCAGTATCGTATTCAATACTGCCTCCGCCGCGCCTACGGTTACAATAATCTCTTCGTCAGGGTCATAGTCCAATTGATTATCTTCCGCAAGTTTTTTGCAAATTGCCTTTCTAAGAACAGGTAATCCCCTGTTGGGTCCATAATGAGTCATGTTGTTCTTCATGGCAGTTATAGTTGCATTAATAATATCACCTGGAGTATTAAAATCCGGCTCACCAATCTCAAAATGAACAATACTTCTGCCGGTACGTTCCAACTCCTTGGCCCTATCAAGAACCTTCCTCACCGGTGAAAAATCCATGCATTCAACACGTCTTGCACTTGAATAAAACGCACTTTTACTCATGGTTTCACTCCTTCTCATTTTTTTGCGCATTGCCTGTGAAATACTCTAAAACAATTGCCAGAAAACTCTTAATAATCTCCATGAGCACTTCGTCTCTAATAGCTAGTTTTGCGCTATGAAGGTTCATTGACTGACCATTATCAGTTCCTGTCAAAATTAGTGCACCTTTCGTCTGCTGAAGAAAATAGGTGAAATCCTCGGCAGTCATATAAGGCTCTGTTTGTTCCGCAATTACGTCGCGGCCATAAAACCTGCGAATAGCCCGCCTTGCCATCTGAGCCATTTCAGGATTGTTCTGTGTTGCATCATAGCTTTTGAACCAGTCAATCTCAGCGGTTGCTCCAAATGAGGAACAGATAGAACTGCTTACTTCATATATGCGTTTTTTTAGTAATTCTCTGGTTCCCGGCCTCAAGGTACGCATCGTTCCTTCCAATTCCACCTTGTCCGGTATTATATTTCTGCGATTGCCTCCCTCGATTCGCCCGATAGATATTACTGCGTTATCAGTAGGGGAAACATTCCTGGCTATGATAGAATTAAATGCCAGCACAATCTGTGCCGCGATACTAACCGGATCAACTGATTCATCAGGTCTGGCCCCATGGCCTCCCTTACCATTGATATGAATTACAAAATTATCCACCGCGGCCATAACCGTTCCAGATAGGACTGCTACTTTCCCATATGGAAGAGAAGGAAAGACATGAGCTGCAAACACTGCGTCTACTTTTGGATTCTGCATTGCCCCGTCTGCTATCATCAGTTTGGCGCCACCTTCCGGGCCATTTTCTTCTGCCGGTTGAAATAAAAGCTTTACATTTCCCGGCAACATATCTTTATAACGGTTTAGAATCAATCCGGTTGCAAGTACCGCACTCATATGAAAATCATGACCACAGGCATGCATTAGGCCTGATGTTACAGAAGCATACGGGAGTCCTGTAGCCTCAGTGATTTCGAGGGCATCCATATCACCTCTGAGTGCAATGGTAGAGCAATTTCCTCTTCCCTCAACCAGTGCAACAATTCCCTCTCCTCCAACCTTAGTTCTAAATGGTATTCCTGCTTCTTGGAGCCTTGCAGAAATGTATCTGGCGGTTTCATATTCAGCAGTGGTTTTCTCAGGATGGCTGTGCAGATAGTGCCTAATATTACAGAAATTTTCCCAGTTTTGCACAAGGTCTTGCTGAACAGCTTCCCGTAATACCTCATATTGATACTTCATTAACTCGCGTCCTTTTTGATTTATATGCTATAGCGTCCTGTGTAATATGCTTCTCTAATTGTTTCATACATTCCTCTGGTCTTTTTGCCGTCTCCTATCTCAAATACCCTCTTCACATAAGGGGATTTCCTTATTGCATCATATATTGCAGAATTGCTTATGTAGCCAGTGGCAAGCAGCACACTATCAATTGGTACCGTGCAATGATCTTTATCACAAACAATAATGCCCATGGCTTTCTCCTCGATCTTTTCCACCAGACTATCCGTCGTTATTGTAACTTTTCTGATTTCCAGATTGTGAAGCAATGCAGCTCTTGTCGTCGGATGATCAGTTCCCATGATCTCATCCATCTTCATCTTTTCAATAACACAAACGGACTTGCCCATATCTGCAAGCAGCCATGCCGCTTCAAGTCCTACCTTGCCAGCCCCGATGATAGCAATGTTATTTCCGATGTCATACTTTTCCGGATTTAAAATAACCTCTTCAGCAATGTAGACGTTTTTATTTCTGATTCCTTCAATATTCGGCACAATTGGTTTACCACCTACCGCAATTACAGCTACGTCATAGTTATGTGCCCGTAATAAATCATCCACGCTATCCGGTTCAATCGTGATGTTATACTTAACTTGAATATTCCTTTGGTCGATTTCTTTCAGATAATAGTCGAGTAATGCTTTTGTCCTATACTTAAAGTCAGGAGCTGAAGCTGCTATTAATTCTCCTCCAAGCTGGGCATTTTTTTCGTAGATTGTAACGTGATGTCCCTGGTCACAAGCTTGTATTGCCGTCTCCATACCTCCGGGTCCGCCACCTACTATCATAACTTTTTTAGGATTTCTGCAAGCTGGCATTGTCAAATCTCTAAACTCCCGAAGTAAGCCCGGATTAATAGCACAGGTTAAATCTGTACCTGCCAGGGTATGCTTATGGCAAGTCATGCAGCCAATGCATGGACGAACATTCTCTCCTGTCTGCGGCTTAAGACCCCAGTATGCGTCTGCAAGGAAAGCACGACCCACGGCCACCATATCCGCTTTACCATCTTTTATAATTTCGTTAGCTTCCTCATGTTCTACAATCGCACCTGTAGTTATGACCGGGACAGATACAACTTTTCTGACAATTTCGGCCAGAGGGACAAGGCAATTCTTTTTGTCATACATGCTTGGAACTGCAGGAAACTCTGTGTAATCACTATAAGGTATCGTGCTGGAAATCGCGGAAACATGCAGATAATCAACCCCTATTTTCTCCAGGGCCTTTGCAATTTCAAGGGCCTCTTCGCCCTGCACCCCACCCTCTAGTTGTTCAAAGGCGCTCATCTTAAATCCTATTATGAAATCCTCCCCACAAGATTCGCGAATAGCCTCAACTATTAATTTTGCAAAACGAAGCCTGTTCTCCAGAGAACCTCCGAATTGATCAGTTCTTCTATTCAATGCCGGTGAAATAAACTGGTTAATAAGGTAGCCATGGCATCCATGAACTTCAACGCCGTCAAAATCAGCACGTTTTGTTCTAATTGCTGCTGAACGCCAATCTTCTACAAGTTCAAAAATTTCTGCCTCTGTGAGCGCTTCGGGTACTTCTTTATACAAAGGTGTCATAATTGCTGAAGGCGCAATACATCTTTTCTTTGTAATCCAGCTTGCCGCACATCCTCCATGTAATGCTAGCTGCATGATAATGCAGCTGGCATATCCGTGAACACTGGCTGCAAGTCTGCTTAATGCCGGGATGCCTCTGTCTGAATAAACCTGCATCGAAGGAATCCATGTATATCCCTCTTTTACCGCAGTAAATTCCGGTATAATAAGTCCGGCGCCGCCTTTTGCTCTTTCTTCCAGGTAGATGCTGCATCTTTCTGTCAATGTGCCGTCCAGCATGTTGCTTCTGGTGCCCATAGGTGCCAGCACAATACGGTTTCTAATCTTTCTCCCCCGAATGGTGATGGGAGAATACAATTCTTCTAATTTGCCCATGCTGCTTTATCTCCTTATAGCGTCCATGTATTGTATATTTATCATGTTGAATAATTAATGCAGTTTATGTTTACCTTTTTCCATCTATTTTTAAAATGCGGGCAAGACTACCACCCAAGACCATGGATAATTCCTCCTGCATAAGTCCTGCAACCCTCACCCTGTCAATTTCAGGCAATGGGTGTATTGAAGGTGCGTCGCTTCCATATATTACACGTTCAGCACCTAACTGTTTTACAGCATATCTGATTTTTTCATGAAATGGCATTGCTGTTGTCCCCAAAATTATGTTACTATATTTTTGTGCCAGAGTAATGGCATCTTCTACCCAGCCTACCTGCAATCCCATGTGATCCATAATGATAGAAGCATTTGGACACATTTCAGCCAGTTCGGCTATTTGCCAGGGCATGCTGTAGGGTGCGTGTCCTGAATGCACTGTTACAGGGATCCCGTATTCTGCACACTTTTCTACAAGCGGCACAACAAATTGGCGATTAGGATAAAAAGAATGGAATAACGGATGCAGTTTCATCCCCATAAAGCCATTTTTTTCAACCATCTCTACTAATTCACTCATTGCTTTTTC
Organism: Bacillota bacterium; assembly: GCA_023411645.1. Classification (GTDB taxonomy): domain Bacteria; phylum Bacillota; class Clostridia; order Acetivibrionales; family DTU013; genus JAEYRF01. Next base: position 21,384 of record JAEYON010000148.1, read on the forward strand.
CTGGTTTAGAATAGGGTTAATCCATGCAAAAGGAAGAAGACGGTCTCTGTGAGAACGTATGGCATCTGCCATCCAGCGGTTGTCTGGCTCTATTTCAGTTCCTGGAAATACTACCGCCTTAGAAATTCCATAACTGTCCATTAGCTTCAAAACTTCTTCAACCGAATCTTTCCTAGTTTTAAACAAATGAATATGACAATCAATGATTTCCGTAACGAATCCTCCCTTTTTATCTCTTTTGAGTGGAATTGAAAACCTCGTGTCAGCGATTTCTTGATACTTATATTCAAATTTATCTTTATACGAATATGTATTCCTGATATCTGATGTTTGATATCTGGTATATCACGATTATATATATTATATTGAATTTTGTCAATGTCCAAAAAATAAATGATGATACCTCATTTGCTCAGCCCTTTTGCATGGCCTAGTATCTGCTTCCATCATGACCTTTCAAGATTCACTAGAGAGGGTGGAGTTAATAAAGGCTGTGATTTTGAAAAACGGTCAGGCTGGCCGCCGCCGCAACGGCAAATGTTACGACTTCCGGCACCCAACCTGCAGATTATAAATAGATCGTCGAACTGAAAAGTCTGGTTAAACTGGAGTATTTATACTAACCTATATGATAGATCAGCCACCTTCATCCTCCTCATTCTCTTCAGCCTCCTCTGTTTCAACCACTTTTGTGCCATATCGCTCTACCACAAGAGTAATACCCTTTGAAGCCGCCGTAAGAGCCATCTCCTTCAATAAAGCTTCATTCGTATCCGACAACTCATTTTTGGGTATAACCAGCTTCAATTCTCTGCTGATAATATCCTGCTCCCTGATTATAATATCATCGCTTCCCCATGGTGTCTGCTGACCTTTGTATTCAGCCAGCTTGTCAATGTATTCTAAAAGTGCTTTTTCCGCGTTATTTCCCTGCTGGTAACTATCAGCGGTCAGATCCATGCTTTTGATCATCACAGCATGGCCATTATCATGTTTTGCGATTACCGGAAAGCTTGTAGGCAGATTTGCGCCAAACAGCCTGCGTATTTTCAGACCCCTTTGAAAATTGTCCAACGACCAGATGTCATCCTCAACTCCGGTCAATACTCCTTGCGACTCATCCCCTCCCACCCACGCCTTTACTCTTGCCCTCTGAACAAACTCAAGTCCTGAGGTGAACTGAATGGGAAGCGGCAAATCAATCCGATACCTGACAACAATATCGATATATTCTCCTCTATCGGACAGAAATGTTGATTCGCTGAAATCCAATCCACTAAAGCCTTCTGTTACATTTAACGCTTTCAACCTCATGTCTGCGTCAGGCATGCTTTCCGAGACGAGGTATTTTTTCATATATAGCCTTGTAATCGGAGTAAACAGCTCGGTCTTGGCGTCATCAAAAGCACCTGAAGCTATATAGCAGGCAATGCATTTCAATAGTTCCAGCGGATCAGAAACCGCTGTTTCTGCCTGTTCCAGCATGTCTTCAAAATTCAAAGCGGCATCACTGAGCAAACCGATACTATCGGACGCACTGCCATGCTGAGCGCTTTCACCGATGCTTTTCAGACTATTATATGCATCAAAGACATTGCCCACATTATCTCTGAATACATCAGACCTGTCATTCACTCCATTTCTTATAGTATCATGCAGATCCCGCAAGCCGCTTATATGATAGATATAAGCTGATGAAGCCATCTCAGAGGCTGCCTCATTGAGTGCATGTCCAATCAATTGATAAGTATATACTGCCTTGATCAGGAATATCACCGTAAAGAATGCGCATAACAACACAGGCAGCACCAGAGCGGCTTCTACAGTCAGCGCTCCGTCCTGTGACGAAGCTTTAAAGAATCGCTTATTGCGCAACTTGTTTATCAACCTTCTAATACCCTTCATAGACAAGCACCTTGTAAATGTACCTTCCGTCGCCTGTTTTCAGTTCCTTTTGAATAAAAGGCCTCGTAATGAACAAATATTTCATAGAAACTTCTGCTTCAACACGCACATATGTATAGCTTTCTGTCAATCTGAACCCATTTTTTGATTTGCCGATATTCAGTTGAATCAGATCTCCGATCCTGTCAAGCTTTTTATCTTCATTCGTCGTCAGCAGAAAAAGCCTCAGGTAATCGTAATAATTGAAATACAGCCTCTGATCCGTCTTTGGCCCTGCTTCTGCGGCCAGCCCGATATCTAGCTGCCAGTCCCCCTTCATCTTGTAAATTGGGATTGACTTTCCGTCCATCAAGTCCGTAAGATCGATAAGTGACTCACCCATTCCCCACCCGCACATGATTAGATTGGAGATAATTGGGATGCCCGCGCCGCCTGTCCACCATCCGGCAACCGTTGTGGCAACACTTGTGGCCATGGTCTTTTTCTTTGCATCCGTATAGACATGCAGCGTGTTCAGTCCAAACCTGACCAGCAGTATTTCTGCTTTTGTCATAGCATTGTTTAGCATCTGAGAGGGCTGGCCGTGGAGGATATATTCCACCTCGCTGTCATAAAATGTTTCTGTAGCTGATTTCTCAACTTCATGAAGATTGTTGTCTTTCATAGTTTCACTGCCGTATTGCAGCACAGGAACAGAATTCTTAAAGGAGCCCATGATGTACTCATTAAGATACAAGGCATCCCTGAGCGCCACAGTTCCTTTAGCTGCCAGATCACCAATGCCGGCAATGAATGCAAGCGCATTTTCCTGAAACATTCCCTCCTCGTCAAACAGATCCATATCCTCGTCCACATTTTTCAGATCACCATCATATTGAGCGCCTCCGGCCTTGCTACCGTCAAAGCCTCCTTTACTGCTGCCTTCATTGTTATCCACGTTGTTCTGTTCCTCAGTGAATTCCTCATCCTCCTGCTCGAAGTTGCCCGTGATTACCTTTGTGAAAGAAGGAAGCTCTATTTTGTCAATTCCTTCAGTCTCGTAGTTCACATCCTCCAGAATATGTTCCGAAATGAACTTTTTTACCGCCTCGGCTTTACCCTCTCGTGGGTCGTCTTTTTCATCACCCTTATCAGGCCTCGAATAATCATAATTAATATCTGAGTATCTTTTTATCATATCGAGAAATCCTGTATCCAGCCCCTGCTCGGGGAAGCCTCCTGTCCCGCCTCGTGCGAGATCCAGCTCTGCCGCCACTTCCTTGAGCAAGCTGCTGTTGCTTCCCACCTTCACAAGCATTTCCTCTGCCTTCTGTCCATCCAGGATTAACTCCTTAAGGCCATCCAGCTCTGTCTGGATCTGCTCTTTGAAATCCTTTGAAAAATCTCCTTCTTCTCCCGAAAAGTTTTCAGCAAGATAGCTCTCCAGCTTGCTGATCGCAAGTTGAGCCTTCTTTCCCTTCTCGACGATTTTCTCAATTTCTTTGACCGCATCATCGTTTGACTTGATATAGTCACCAGTCAGGGAATAACGCAATTCATTCCACAAGCTTTCCAACTGGCCTTCGGTCTGTGAGCTACTGTCTCTCAGTGCCGATTGCTCGCTCCGAAGAGAATCCAGACGGTTTTCAAGATCCTTTAGTCTGGTGTTTCCACTGCTTCCGGCGGTATTTCCGTTCCCGCTGCCGTTCCCACTTCCGCCGTCGCTATCATCCCCCTGCTCCGATTCTCTCGTCGCCCTCTTCAGTTCGGATATTTCATCCTCCAGACTGCTAATATCAATGCCCAGCGAATCCAGATTGTTTCTGAGCTTTTCCAAATCACCGGTCAGTGAATTGAAGCTATGCCATGCCTCCTCCCAGCTTCCGTTCATGTTAAAGCCATTAATAAATTTATCAAAGCTGTCTCCCATCCCGTCAATTTTTTTCTTCAACTTTTGCTGTACTTTATCCATACCGCCGAAAAGCTTGTCAATACTCACCTTCTGCTTATATGCGCTGGACATCTTTCCAACATCTCTTACTGCCAGCAGCTTTTCCATGAAACCTTCCACCATTTTCTCAGGCGCCCTGTACTTCATATACTCCAATATCTGTTTTTTTATTACCTTGTTTTCACTAAGGTTATAAATAGGTGTCACGTTAATTTTCTCGACTCTAAAACCGAACAGATCGGTACTGCCTATATAAAACTCTTCATCGAGAGGAATTGACAAGTTGCAAGCAAGATATTCTTCAAATCGATCCTGAAGGTCTGCCGTCTCTGCCTCATTGAATGCAAAAACACCATAGCCTTCTTTGAGCCTGGTACCGTATTCAGCAAGCAATGATCTTGCTGCTGAATCAGCTGCTCTTTTTACCATGGTTTTACCTGCATTGAT
>JAEYON010000142.1 GCA_023411645.1 Bacillota bacterium
CATGCGACCCTGGCTCATCCTGCTCATCCCATTCATGCGACCCTGGTTCATCCTGCTCATCCCATTCCTGCGTCCCTGGTTCATCCTGCTCTTCCCATATCGGCGTCATTTCCCGTTTCAACGCCCCTTCCGCATTCAACGAATTTCCCCGTTCCGAAAATTTGTCTCTTTCTGACGGATTCGCTACAGACGAAGGCATATCACCGAAGACATTAATACCGAAAAACAAACGCATTACAGCAATGTTCCCCAGAAACATAAGCAAAAAAATAACTGTCATCAGCTTCAGAATACTTTTTCTTTTTCTCATAATAATACCTGTAAATCTCTTTACAGGTATTATTGGCAATATATGCCCCGTAATATTCAAGAATTGTACCGCATTTACAAAGAACAGCCTTTTTCTCTTAAATAGGCAGAGAAATCATCTCTGATATCGTCCCGCTTCAATGCAAATTCTACTGTCGCCTGAAGGAAGCCGAGCTTATTTCCAACATCGTAGCGTTTCCCGATGAAGTCGTATGCTATCATAGAACCTGAAGAAAGCAGCATCCTCAGCGCATCGGTCAATTGAATCTCTCCGCCCTTGCCTGGAGTAACACTCTCGAGATAAGTGAAAATATCGGGCGAGATAATATAACGTCCAAGAATGGCGACATTGGAAGGAGCCTTATCATGATCCGGTTTTTCCACCATATCCTCAACCTGGTATATGCGATGATCTAGCTCTGTGCACTTGATAATCCCATACTTTGAGACATCCTCCTGAGCTACTCGCTGAACTCCTAAAACCGTAGTGTCATATTTTTCATAAACCTCAATCATCTGCTTCAGGCACGGCACTTCAGAATCGACAATATCATCCCCAAGCAGTACAGCAAAGGGCTCGTTTCCGATAAACGACCTGGCGCAGTAAATGGCATGCCCAAGTCCTCTCGGTTCTTTCTGCCTGACATAGTTTACGTTCGCCAGATTTGAAATGCTCTGAACAAGTGCAAGAAGCTCCTCCTCGCCTTTTCTCTTCAGCATGTCCTCCAGTTCATAGGACTTGTCAAAATGATCCTCGATCGCCCTCTTACCGCGTCCTGTTACTATAAGTATGTCTTCAATCCCTGATGCGATTGCCTCTTCGACAATATACTGTATCGTAGGCTTATCAACGATCGGGAGCATCTCCTTCGGCTGAGCTTTCGTGGCGGGTAAAAACCTTGTGCCCAGTCCTGCAGCCGGAATTACAGCCTTGCGGACTTTCATATCATCACTCCCCTACTATAAACATAGAAATAAATATATCATTTTTCTTATATTTAAATTATCATATATTTGGATACCCTTTACAATAGAGGTGAAACAATTTATGGGAAATTTTCAGCTAAGGGCTTATGCAGTTTTAAATGAGATTGACCTGAATAAAATTGCTGTCAGCTGCAGCATACCGAAGAAATACACGTGGGAAGAGCCGCTGGTTTTGCAGCAGGAGCTTCTGGAAAGGATCCTGGGCCGCAGGTTTGAGGCGGACCAATTAGTGTTTATCTTCTCATTCGGAAGCATCGTGCTGATAAATGTCCCTGAAGGTGATATGCCCACACTACTGAGGTACATTAAGGGTTTTGAGCCTGAACTCGATCTGAATCACTGGAAGCAATACATGGACGAATACGAAATTCGGGTAGGTCAGGTGGATGTTCCGGAAATCAGCGACACATGCGCCATCATTCCACGATATGAAAGATTCTATACTGAGCTTGTTGCTATAATTATCGCGAAATCGGTGGCAATGGAGAAAAGCGAGTACGAACTTGGAAAGATCCTCGACACACTGGAGGCAATGATCGACCGCTTGGAGCAGGGAAAGCTGCGGCTGGGCAACCGTGCACTTGCCAGGACGACCGCAAAAGTTACCAGGCATCAGTATAACACCATCAACTACATCATGATCCTGGATAAGCCCGATATCACCTGGACCAATAGCGATGCGTCGCTTTTTTATGAAAAAATGTCCGAGTTCTTTGAGTTAAGTGACAGGTACACAATCCTGACAAAGAAAACTGATATGCTCAACAATATCATCAGCGGCTTCTCCTCTATCAGCCACTTTGTCAGCGGAATGTTTGTTGAATGGATCATTGTACTGCTAATCGTTGTGGAGGTAATACTAATGATTGCAGATTTACTTCGTTAGGAGACAGTCTATGAAGTCGGTACGCTTTTTTTCTTCTAAGATAGCATTTTTCATCGATTTGAAAAAGGTAGCCGCTGCCTTCAGACTTACCACGCCCGAAAGCTGGGAAGACTGCATCATCTTAGAGGAACAACAGTTAGTTGAGATATATAGCGTCTATATGCCATCCAGAAGGATTTATATCTTTTCATATGGCTGTGTTGTATTTGAAAATTTTGGAGTGGATGAAATGGGAGAGTTCCACAAGAGTATTGCTATGATCATAGGCGAACTGGATTACCAAATGCTGGCCAATTATAATGAAAGTTATGCCTTGCCAATCGAAGAAGGTAAGACGGACACCTCCCTGTCCTATGTAGTTGCAGTAGTGCTCGCCAAATCATCAGCTCTTTCGAGACAGGAGGCCAATGTAGATCTGCTGTTGGATGAAGCTGAGAGTTTTATTGACAAACTGCAAACTGCAGCCTTTAACAGCGGTACCCGGAAATTTTCGAGAACCATGGCACGTATCATCCGCTTTGAACATGAAAGCGTCGCGGCCATCAAGTTATTTGAAAGGCCTGCAGAGGCAGCCGGAAGCCTTGCGCTCAGAGAAGCCTATGACAAATTGTCAGTCCGCTTTGAACTTGAGGATAGATATGATGTACTTGAAAAGAAAATCCTTGAGCTTCGGAGCATTGTCCGATCCTATGCCGGGCTTCGAAATAACAGTCGGGAAAAAAGGCTGCTCTTTTTTGAAATATTTTTGCTTGCCCTATTCCCTCTGTTCCGAATCCTGGAATTTGTACTTCAAAGGTTGGGGATCGAGAATGTCTTTAAGCTGCTGTTAACGGATTTGTTACAAAAACTTAATATACTTTTTTAGCAAATCATGGTACAATATAATTGCCACAGCCAATAATACTAATTTTTCATTTTTGTTCCTCCTTTTAATATAGAAATGGCTGATTTCATTTTATTTGGTTAAAGCACTTATTTTATCGGTATTATTTTTAAAATATTTATCAAAGTGCTTTATTTTTTTGCTCGTTTTTTCCGGTGATGGTATACAGGTGCAGGTAATGCAGGCAGCTCTTGCAAGTTAAGCTCTTGTTTCCGTTATTGCAGAATATCCATGAGATGTGAAGAGTAACATGCCAAAATATACATTTCGTCGGAAGATGAAATTTGTTGATAAGATTTGGTTTATTGAGTATAATAGGTTAGTATCACTTATGTTCATAGTGTTTATTCTTTGGCTGTGCTAGACGGGGAGGTAGCGGTGCCCTGTACCTGCAATCCGCTGCAGCAGGGTTGAATTCCTGTTCGAGGCTTTACTTTTGTAGAGTCTGCCCCATGCAAGTGGCGATGATAGTTGGGTCTTGCGCAACGGAATCCTGTGAACCCCGCCAGGTCCGGAAGGAAGCAACGGTAAGCAGTAACTTTCGTGTGCCGCAGGGTTGCCTGATTAGAGTTAACTATATGGGTTACGTTTGTAGAAGTAAGTCGACAACAGGTGCACAGTCAATTAAATTTTATGAAGGAGGCATTCCGGTTATCAGGGAATGTCTCTTTTTTAGCCAAAACGCACATGGCCAATTATATCATGATAAATCATGATATAATATCTGCTAATCTCCAACACGCAGATATTATATACCTCCGGCGGATTTTATGGCCGTGCGAGATTTTTGGCTTTAGCCAAAACGCACATGGCCAATTATATCATGATAAATCATGATATAATATAAGTGCATTTCCACTTTGAATGAGGTGAACACAATATGTCATACATCGCTTTATACAGAGAATGGCGCCCTATCAGGTTTGAAGATGTCGTAGAACAGGAGCATGTGGTCAGAACGCTCAGGTATAGTGTAAGTACGGACAGGGTCGCGCACGCATACCTTTTCTGCGGCACAAGGGGAACCGGCAAGACTACAATGGCCCATATTCTTTCAAGGGCGGTCAACTGCCTGGATTCTCATGACGGCGAACCCTGCAATCAATGCGAGATCTGCCGGGAGATCATTACCGGCAGCAGTATGGATGTTCTTGAAATCGATGCGGCCTCCAACAACAGCGTTGACAATGTACGGCAGATTCGCGATGAAGTCATATACATGCCGGCAAAGGCCAGAAAAAAAGTATACATCATAGATGAAGTCCATATGCTTTCAACAGGCGCATTCAATGCACTGTTGAAAACACTTGAGGAACCGCCTGAGCATGTGATGTTCATATTGGCTACAACGGAACCCCACAAGCTGCCGGCAACCATCCTTTCTCGCTGCCAGCGGTTTGATTTCAGACGTATTTCACAGAGCAGCATTATGAAGCAGCTTGATAAAATATCCTCCACCGACGGAATAACGCTCAACCAGGATGCTGCAGCTCTGATAGCACGATTGTCGGACGGTGCCATGCGCGATGCAATTAGCCTTTTGGACCAATGCATCTCCTTAGGAAATAAGATTATAGAATATGATGACGTCCTTTCTGTGGTCGGTATCGTAAATGATTCCTTCATGACACAGTTCACGGACAGCATGCTGGCGCGGGAAATACCGGCTATCCTTGAGAATGTCAGCCGTTTGGCCGCCGACGGCCGTGACATCACACACTTTGTATCGGATCTGGTACTGTATTATAGAAACCTGTTAATATGCAAGTCCACAAAGGGGCAGTGTGATACCCTGATCGATGTCCCCACACAAATAATTCAAATCATGAAGAAGCAAGCCGAAACAATCACACATGACGAGATCATCCGGCATGTAAAGGAGCTCTCCGCGCTGGAATATAACCTGAAATGGGCTGTAAACCCGAGAATCCTGCTCGAGGTAACACTAATCAAGCTATGCGGCAGCGGCAGTCAATTTGATGCCAGCCTCGCAGATAGACTTACTGCTTTGGAGAAAAAGCTGGAGGGCGCATACTTTACCGGACAAGCTGCTGCAGATGAAACGGCATCTGCATACGAGGCTGTAAGCACTGCTGCAACGCCGGAGACTTCCTGCAAACCTGAGACCCTTCCTGAATTGGTCGCCGCTCCTGAAACGGAGGCTGCTTCGGTATCGGTTGCCGCTGCTAAAATGAATTCCGCCTCAGGGACGGAAATATATGTGCAAACCTCCCCTGCCGGGTCGCCCGAATTCAAACTCTGGCCAAAGGTCATGAAGCATTTGAAGGATCTTGGCAGAATGACCATTTATGCCTATTTGCTCAATGTTAAGGCCGTTGAACTTGGCGAGGATTCCATAGGACTCATCATAAAGGAAAGCCCGATCAGGGCAAGCGTTTCACGGCTGGAACACCTAAAAACAATTGAGGAAGCCGTCAGCAGGGTTGCAGGTCGCGAGATGAAGGTAAAATGCCTGGACGAGGATATCGTCCAAAAAGTATTTTCTTCTCCTAAGCCCTCAGAGGGCAGCGAATTGCTGAAAAAGGCACGCAGTATCGCAAACAAGGCCGGACTGCCGCTTGAAATCATTGACGACGAGTAGCGTAAAACCCCACTTGTATGAAATAATTAGCGTATTGTATAATAAAGCAAAATCTATGGCCGAAACGCACATGCGCTATTATACCATGATAAATCATGGTATAATAACCTCAGCAAGTGAGGTTATTATACGCCTCCGGCGGAATTTATGCGCGTGCGAAATTTTCGGCGGATATGTATTTTAACTATGCAGAAATGCTACACTTATGTAACATTTCGCCTAACAAAATCTATGGCCGAAACGCACATGCGCTATTATACCATGATAAATCATGGTATAATATTAAGAAGTAAAACAATTTGAGGAGGCAGTAAAATGGCAAAAGGTGGATTTCCCGGTTTTGGCGGAGGCGGCAATATAAACAATCTTATGAAGCAAGCTCAGAAAATGCAGAAGGATATGGAGAAACTGCAGGCAGAGCTTCAGGAAAAAGAAGTTGAAACGACTGCCGGAGGCGGAGCAATTAAGGTTGTTGCCACCGGAAAGAAAGAAATCAAGGAAATTATTATAAATCGTGACGTAGTTGATCCGGATGATGTAGAAATGCTGCAGGATCTGGTTTTGGCTGCTGTAAACGAGGCTCTTCGCATGGCTGATGAAATGGTCAACGGTGAAATGTCCAAAATAACAGGCGGCATGGGCGGACTCGGCGGGTTATTCTAATATGAGCTACTTTTATTCCCCGCCGGTTGCCAAACTGATTGAAGAATTTGAGAAGCTTCCGGGCATCGGACATAAGACTGCCCAGAGGCTTGCTTTTCATGTGCTGAATCTTCCTGTGGAAAAAACCGACAGCCTCGCCAATGCAATCAGGGATGCCAAGCTGAAAACCCGTTACTGCTCTATCTGCTATAACCTTACGGAATCAGATCCCTGTAATATATGCAGTAACGTCAAACGTGACATGAGCACAATCTGCGTTGTAGAAGATCCCAGAGATGTTGTCGCCCTGGAAAGAGTCCGCGAATTCAAAGGGGTTTATCATGTGCTGCATGGCGCAATTTCGCCGATGGAAGGCATCGGCCCGGAGGATATAAAAATACGCGAGCTGATTCAGAGAATACGGGAAGCTGATATTCGGGAGGTTATTCTCGCAACCAATCCCAATGTTGAAGGCGAAGCTACCGCAATGTACATATCAAAGCTTTTAAAGCCTGCGGGCATCAAGACTACCAGGATCGCCCACGGGATACCGGTCGGAGGAGATCTGGAATATGCCGACGAGGTAACGTTGGCAAAAGCAATGGAGGGTCGCCGCGAACTCTAACGACTAGATTCAGAGAAAATCTCTTGATTATAGGAAAATCTTCTTGTGTTACACGTATCACAAAGGGCTGCTCGCAAGCCAATGTTGCGACCAGCCCTTTTTATTATGTCCAGATTACATCGAATCCGCAGGGGCATTACTTGAGACCATATTTTGTGCCCAGTATCCGGTGCGTACGATCAATACCCCGATCACACTCTTCAACATGTCGGGGATAAGACTGATTGGGTACACTGCATAAATATTGAGCTTCGTATAGTGTGTAATCACATATGCGAAAGGCACAAAAATTAGCCACGAATATGCGCTATCAAAGATAAAGGTGGACAACGTTTTACCTCCAGACCGCATAGCAAAATAGCAGCAGTGCGACGTAGCATTAAACGCCATATACATGGCTCCGGTACGAATAAAGTGCGTCGCCAGATTACGCACATCCTCGGTTGTATTGTATATACGTGGAATAACAGATGACACTGCAGCAAGCGCCCCTCCTAATACAAAGCATGTACAGATACTGGAAAATATAAGCTTCCATACATATGACCTCGCACGTTTCGTGTCTCCTGCACCAAGTGCCTGTCCAGCCATTACGCCTACAGCTATGCCCATCGATACAAACACGACGTTGAAAAGATTGGAGATCGTGCTTGATATATTGAGACCTGCAATTACATTCAAACCTCGCGTTGAATATATCTGCATCAGCGTCGTCACACTCATCGACCACGCAAGCTCATTTACAAGGAGCGGCATCCCTTTTACTAATATCTTCATTGCAAGGTCACGCGGGACTTTCAACGAACGGTATATACCTGAGATAAACGAAAACCTGACTTTGTGCCTGTGGGTATATACCACGATGATCGCAAGCTCCACATAACGGGCAATGACGGTAGCAATTGCAGCACCGGTCACTCCAAGTACAGGAAACCCGAGCTTTCCAAATATCAGCACATAATTAAAACACAGGTTCGTTATAACTGAAGCAATGCTTGCCTTCATCGGCAACATCGTCTCTCCAGTTTCACGAAGCGTACCGCTATATGCCTGCGACAGGACGAACGGCAGCAGCCCCCAGAGCATTACCCGCAGATAATCGCGTCCATATTCAAGCATCAACGCGGCGTCGGCAGCATCACCCTCTCCGGTCAGGTACATTGATATCAACGAATCTCCGAATATCAAAAATACCACCACCGAGGATGCCAACATTACAGCCGCTGTCCAAATCTTAAATCGGTGCGTATTACGCAGCCCTTCGATATTACCTGCTCCATAAAACTGGGCGCCAAATATCCCGGCGCCTGCTAATCCTCCGAAGACAGTCAGGTTAAACACAAAAAGAAGCTGGTTGGCTATTGATACGCCTGACATCTGGGCAGTACCAACCTGCCCTACCATAATGTTGTCAAGCAGATTGACGAAGTTTGATATCGTATTCTGCACAATGATAGGCACAACAATAGCAAATACTGCTTTATAAAATGCTCGGTCACCTATAAAAGTTTGACGGAACCTACCAAACCTGTTTTTAGTCGCAGCAATATGATTCATGTTCCGTTCCTCCGATTGCTCAGTAATAATTACTCCAAAACATATTCATTGACGTTTGCCAACGATTGTAGCATACGGGCAAAAAGAAGTCTATTCACAGATCTTCAAAAAAAAATACTTTTTCATAAGACATATATATGATTACTTCGTAGAATTAAATGTAACCTTAATTTTTTTAATGTCATTATTAATATTTTTAAGGTTATTGAAGAAAGTGAATTGACAAATTTACAAGACAATAATAGTATATATTATGAAAGGATTCATATATTCAATGTTTTTGTAAATGATATGAATCATTGCATAATATATCTTCAGATAAATCGAGGTGCAATATATGGCAAGAGAAGCGCTTGGGAAATGCCCCGTATGCGGAGAAAACACAGAAATTACCACTATTTACTGCAATGACTGCGAAACAAAAATAGAAGGACATTTTGAACTGTGCAGATTTTGCAGGCTGACCGAAGAACAGAAATCTTTTATTGAGACATTTATTAAGTGCAGAGGCAATATAAAGGAGGTAGAGAAGGAGCTTAACATTTCATATCCAACCGTCAGAAACAGGCTGGAAGATGCCGCGAATGCCCTGGGCTATGAAAATCCACGAGGCACAGCGCAGGAGGAAGAGAATTTTAACCGCAGACTGGAAATTCTCGATGAACTTGAAAATGGAAGAATATCAGTGGAGGATGCATTGAATCTGCTGAAATATTAAATCGAAATGAAAATAATGAAAATCAGGAGGGTTTATACCATGTCTATCAGTGAAGAAAGAATGATGATACTTAAAATGCTGCAGGAAGGCAGAATCAACAGTGAGGAAGCTGCCAAGCTCCTCGAGGCTCTGGAAACAAAGCAGGCTCCCAGCCACAGCGGCCACCGTTCTGAAGGCTTCCGTGCACCTAAGCCACCCCAGCATAACTATTATGATGAAGTCGCGAAAGTCAGGGAAAGGATTAATGAATGGAGACGCGACCTTTCCAAAAATTACAATCAGAATGATTTTGACAAATTAGTGGACGAATTCAGCGAAAAGGCTGAAAAGTTTGGAAAAAACGTCGCCACAGCGGCTTTCGGCGCAGCAGACAAGGTTGTGGACTTTATTGGAAGCATCGTTGATACTGGCGCATTCAACATTTTCGGCAGCTTCGCAACCGTAGAAAAGACCTTTGAGGCTGAAGTTGCAGAAGGCACAAGCCTTGAGTTGCAGGCAACAAACGGTCCGATCATAGTCAAAAAACACCAGGAAGGCAAGATATTAGTAAAGGCTAAGATTCGCTCATCTCAGGCCAATGCAGAGAACGCAATTGCATTTTTGAATGATAACGGTACTGTTTCAGTGAAGCTGGCAAATCCGGACACCTTCAATCTCAGCGTGTCATATGAAGTATTTGTTCCTGCCGTGAAGCTCAACAAGCTGGTCCTGGAAACAAAAAACGGCAAGATCAATGTTGAAGACACTCTGTCGGAGGAATTCGTCAGCGTCACAAAGAACGGCGCTATTGATCTGACCGGTGTAAACGGAAGCAAGGTCACCGCTGATACGAAAAATGCAAAAATAACAGTCAGCTATCTTATCGGCAAGGATATTAATATCAACACACAAAACGCAGCAATCGACATCAAGAACCTGAAAACCGGGAAAGCGATTGTGTCCTCGACCAACGGCAAAATCACTCTGGAGAATCTGCAGAACCTTGAGAATACGGCCAATATCGAGCTCATACTCAAGACAAAGAACGCGGATATCAAAGCAAATATGAATGATTCCGAGGACAAGGGTTATAAGGTAGCTGCCAGGACTTCAAATGCCGGCATCAATCTTCTGGTTCCGAATCTTCTGTATCGCAACGCTCCCAAGACTGAGGGCTTTGCAAGGCAGGTAGAAGCCGAGACAGAGAATTATTCCACCGCCACCCAAAAGGTTAATATATATGCTGAGACACAGAACGGTTATATAGAAGTGATAAAATAAAAATCGGCTTAAATATTACTTCCGGTTCTTTTCTGGGGAACGGAGCGTTTAGTGGAGTTCCACGGAAATGATTACCGGAAGTTATATTTCAACGATTAATCCTCCTCGTGTCAATGCAAAAAAGGACTTCAGTAAAACTCAGGTTTTACTGAAGCCTTTTTTTGTGCCGCTGATTAGTTTTCTGGATTAAAGCCTCATAATATGCTATAATTGATTTTACCGCAATAAGCCGGTCAAGCTCCGGAACCGGCTTAGAACCATGCATTGCAGAGGTAAGTTGCCTTTAGTACTCTAAGCGGCTTGGTGTGGTGCAATCAATATAAAAACCGATTATTATAGTTTTGAGGTGCAATATGTTTGATAAGTTGGAAGTTGCGGACAACCGATATGAGGAGATTAACCTCAAGCTCAGCGATCCGCAGGTCATTGCGAACCAGGAGGAATACCGCAGACTCATGAAGGAGTTTTCTGAGCTTGGAGAAATCGTCGATAAGTATCGTGAATATAAAAAAGTAAAGTCAGATATAGCCGAATCCAAAGAGTTGCTTGACGGCACGCTGGAGAGAGATTTCCGAGAACTGGTACAGGCTGAGTATGATGAGGCGCGTGAAAAGCTTGAGGTGATAGAAGGCCAATTGAAGCTAATGCTTGTACCAAAGGATCCGAACGATAACCGTAGTGTCATCGTGGAAATCAGAGGCGGAGCCGGCGGAGAAGAAGCTGCTTTGTTTGCGTCCGATCTGTTCAGGATGTATTCCATGTATGCCGAGCGGCGGCGATGGAAAACAGAGATTTTGGATCTTAATGATACGGAAATCGGCGGTATCAAGGAAGTAGTGTTTTCCATTGAGGCACAGGGCGCATACAGCAGGCTGAAATATGAAAGCGGAGTGCATCGCGTGCAGCGGGTTCCTTCCACCGAATCCAGCGGGAGAATTCACACCTCGACAGTAACCGTGGCGGTGCTTCCCGAAGTGGACGATGTCGATGTTGAAATAAACCCAAATGATCTGCAGATCGACACCTATCGTGCTTCCGGTGCGGGAGGACAGCACATCAACAAGACAGACTCTGCCATCAGAATTACACACCTGCCGACGGGTATAGTCGTTACCTGCCAGGATCAGCGTTCTCAACACAAAAACAAGGATAAGGCTATGAAGGTGCTGCGCTCAAAGCTCTATGAAATTGCTCAGGAGCAACAGAATTCCGAAATTGCAACAGCCAGAAAAAACCAGGTTGGGACCGGAGATCGCAGCGAACGCATAAGGACCTACAATTTCCCGCAGGGACGATTATCAGACCACAGGATAGGCCTGACGCTTTACAAGCTTGATGAAATCATGGACGGCGATCTGGACGAAATAATCGATGCGTTAACCACAGCGGACCAGTCTGAAAAGCTGGGCAGCGCATCCTATGACGGGGAGTAATTAAATAATGATTTTGGACCCCTGAGTTACAGGGGCATGCCGCCTGTAGTACTCTAAGCGACTTGATGCGGTATAGTCAATAATAAATTCCCTCTTTTACGAATACAATGGTAAAGCATTGATACTCATTTTATTCGTAAAGAGGGCTGACATTATGCATTTGCTCAAAATCACTCTATTCGGGCTCATCTCCGGCCTTATCGGAACAGGACTGGGCGGACTATCCGCATTCCTTGTCAGAAATACGAGCAATCGTTTTATGAGCTCCATTCTGGAGTTTTCAGCGGGACTGATGACAGCCGTTGTCTGTTTTGAGCTGCTTCCGGAAGCCTTCAACCTAGGCGGTATTTTATTTACCTTTACCGGTATTTTGTTCGGGATCTTGATCGTCGTTTTGCTTGAAAATACACTGAAGCACTCAGATATGTTCAGTGGCTCCGGTTCGAGCCTGCGTAAGACGGGTGTGCTAATGGCTATAGCCATTGCCCTGCACAATCTGCCTGAAGGTTTTGCCGTCGGATCAGGCTTCGAAGTATCATCCGCCCTTGGCTTCACAATCACAGCTGCGATCATCATCCATGATATACCGGAAGGAATCGCCATGGCAGTACCTATGCGGGCGGGCGGATTTTCAAGGATTAAAGCATTTATATATACACTGCTTTCAGGCGTTCCTATGGCTTTTGGCGCACTGCTCGGAGCCACCCTCGGCAAGATTTCCGATCTGCTCACCGCGGCCTGTCTTGGCTTTGCCGGCGGCGCAATGCTCTATATTATTTTTGGAGAGCTTCTGCCTGAATCAAAAAGGCTTTATTTCGGAAGACTGTCATCAATGGCGAATGTTTTGGGAATATTGTGTGGTATCATAGCCTCATTGCTATGAGGCTATGATACGCCTCCGGCGGAATTAATGGCCGTGCGAATCTTTCGGCGAAAACCGCTGCCGAAACGCACATGGCCAAATATACATGAATTTATCAATCCATGTATATTTACCTCACTTCTTTGAGGCTATATGTTATAATATTAGCGTTAAATAATTAGTGTTGATAAATAATTTAAGTGCTGACAGGAGAAAACCTTACTTTGGATACACAGATCATTAAGATAGACATTACAGCCCCGGACTGGGAAAATCAGTTGGATATTGCAGCACAGGTGCTGAGGTCCGGAGGTCTTGTTGCTTTCCCGACAGAAACTGTTTACGGCCTGGGTGCCAACGCCCTTGATTCACAAGCGGTGGAAGGCATTTATAAAGCAAAGGGTCGTCCCGCTGACAATCCGCTTATAGTGCATATTGCAGATTTCAACGATATCGATACTCTGGCAGGCTCAATCCCCAAAGTTGTGCCTCTGCTGATGGATACCTTTTGGCCCGGTCCACTAACGCTGGTAATGCCCAAGTCAGAAAGAATCCCCTCCATCATCACCGCGGGGTTGGACACAGTGGGCATCAGAATGCCCTCACACCCAATCGCGCTGGCCCTGATCAGAAAAGCCGGAATACCCATCGCCGCACCAAGCGCAAACAGCTCCGGCAGGCCGAGTCCGACACTGGCAAAGCATGTAATGGAGGATCTTGCCGGGAAGGTGGATATTATTATAGATGGAGGCAGTACACGCGTGGGTGTGGAATCAACTGTGCTCGACACAACAGCCGATCCTCCTGTGATCCTTAGACCCGGCGGCGTCACATGGGAGCAGCTCCAGAGATTGCTGGGGAAAATAGATACGGATCCGGCACTTTACATAAAAGACTGCGAGAATATCCGACCCAGATCTCCCGGTCTAAAATACAGGCACTACGCCCCAAAAGCTGCATTACTGCTTTTGCAGGGTACGAGCGAGCAGGTGGCCGCCGAGATCAGCAGACGTGCCAAGCTTTACAACAGGGAAGGCAGCTCCGTAGGTTTATTAATAACCGAGGAAACAGCCTCGCTGTACGAACCTTCCCTTTACAGATTTTGTAAAATTCTCTCAATGGGGAGCAGAAAAAATCCTGAAACCCTGGCAGCAAGTCTTTTCAAATGTCTTAGAGAATTTGATGAAAAGGGCATTGATTTTATTTTAGCCGAGTCACCAGACGCCGGCGGCATTGGACAAGCCGTCATGAATCGCCTGTTGAAAGCTTCGGGTGGAAATTTAATTTCATTGTAGATACTGCAAAGCAGCATAATTAAAGAAAATATAGTAAGGAGTCCACATGAAAAAGATACTTTTCATCTGTACCGGTAATACATGCAGAAGCCCGATGGCTGCGGCCTTATTCAACCGTCTTGCCGCGCTCGAGTCCCCCGGATTTGAATTTGAAGGTGTCTCAGCCGGTTTAGCTGTATCGGCAGCCGCACCGGCAAGTATAAACGCCATGCTTGCACTTAAGGATTATTCCGGAAGTGATCTTTCTGCGCACGTTAGCCGCAATGTGAGCTGCGCCGATGTGGACGAGGCATTTCTGGTGCTGTCAATGGAACCATGGCACCGCCAGGAACTTCTCTCACGGTGTCCCGGTATGTATCAAAAGGTTTTCACCTTGAAAGAATATGTCTATGGAGTTTCCGGCGGAATCAGCGATCCCTACGGTGGTTCATTGCGGGAATACAAAAGCTGTGCTCGTGAGATTGCTCAGGATGTTGACAGGCTTGTGAAGAAATTAAAAGAACTAAGCGACTAATGCACGGCAGTGACCAAAAGCTTGCCCAGAAAATATAGATACTGCTTTGACTTTGTTTGTACTATATAATAAAATTGATTGGGAGGAGTTAAAAAATGTTGGTAATTGCGAGTGATCATGCAGGATTTAGTTTGAAAGCAGAAATTTTGAAGCATCTGGATGAAAAGGGTGTTCCATATGAAGACCTTGGAACATGTGACTGCATCACTTCCGTAGATTATCCCGATTACGGCCTGCTTGTAGCAGAAGCCGTCAGCCGCGGAACTCATGAAAAAGGCATTATTGTCTGCGGAACGGGTATCGGTATATCCATAGCAGCCAACAAGGTCCCCGGTGTCAGAGCTGCCCTCTGCACGGATAGTTATATGGCAAAAATGAGTCGTGAGCACAACGATGCAAATGTGCTGGCGTTGGGCGCAAGAGTAATTGGCGCCGGTCTTGCTGCCGATATCGTCGACAGCTGGCTGAGCGCTTCTTTTTTGGGCGGGCGTCACAAAACACGAGTTGATAAGTTCACAAGTATTGAAGATAAATATTCAATAAAAAATGTAAAACAGGAGGTACGTTGAATGGAAAAAGTTTTTGTATTTGATCACCCGCTCATACAGCATAAAATTTCATTGCTGAGGGACAAAAACACAAGTACAAAGGAATTTCGTGAACTGGTTTCAGAAATAGCTATGCTAATGGGTTACGAGGTTACCAGGAATATGCCGTTGAAGGAAATTGAGATAGAAACGCCTGTTGCAGTTGCCAAAACAAAAGTTATTTCGGGTAAAAAGCTTGGGATCGTTCCGATATTAAGAGCCGGCCTCGGTATGGTAGACGGAATGCTGAACCTGCTGCCGATGGCAAAGGTCGGTCACATAGGACTTTACCGCGATCCCGTGACTCTGGAGCCTGTTGAATATTACTGTAAGCTTCCTGTCGATGCCTCCGAAAGAGAAATTGTTGTATTGGACCCGATGCTTGCCACAGGTGGTTCCGCATCTGCAGCCATACAGTTCATCAAGGATCGGGGCGTCACCAGCATCAAGCTGATGTGCCTGATTGCGGCAAAGGCAGGAATCGCACGGATTAATAAGGATCACCCGGATGTGGAAATATACTGTGCGGCAGTGGATGAGAAGCTTAATGAGCATGCCTATATTGTTCCCGGTCTTGGAGATGCGGGTGACAGACTGTTTGGAACAAAATAATTTTTTAGCGTGTCTAAATAAATGTGTTTCGGGGGTGCGTCATGAGACCTTCATGGGATGAGTATTTCATGGAAATTGTTGAACTTGTCAAGACAAGATCAACTTGTGTCAGGCGTCAGGTGGGTGCGCTGATCATAAAGGATAAGCGTATCCTATCCACCGGCTACAATGGAGCTCCGGTAGGCTGCAAGCACTGTACGGAGCTGGGATGCCTCAGGGATAAAATGAAGATCCCGTCCGGTCAGCGTCATGAACTGTGCAGAGGAATCCATGCCGAGCAGAATGCACTGGTACAGGCCGCTTACTCGGGAACCAGCGTCAAGGACGGAACCATGTATGTAACACATCAGCCTTGCGTGTTATGTGCTAAAATGGCAATTAATGCAGGTATAAAAAAAATTGTTTTTAACGGCGAGTATCCGGATGACCTTGCAATGGAGCTTTTAAAGGAATCTGGCATAAGAGTGGTTAAACTGTAGGAAGGTGTAACTCATTGTCAATTATTTATGAATATATTATCACCTTTGCACTTGCGTTCATTGTCGCATTTTCCGCAACACCGATCGTGCGCAGATTCGCTTTCAGGATCGGCGCTGTTGATGTCCCAAAAGATGAACGAAGGATGCACAAGAAGCCAATAGCTTTGATAGGCGGACTTGCAATAGTAGCCGGCTTTATCGTGTCTTTGGCATTTGACCTGATAACCACTTCCAATCTGATTACCGCGAACAAAGAATTGCTGGGACTTCTCACAGGTATAGCCATTATCGTTTTCGAGGGTATCCTTGATGACACCAGAACGCTCAACGCCAGAGCAAAGCTGACCTTTCAGCTTTTAGCAGCAATTTCAGTGGTGCTGATATCAGATACAAGGATCACCGTTATTTCCACCCCTTTTGGCTCAAATCCTTACATGGAGCTCAGTCCCTATATTTCCTACCCACTTACCATCCTGTGGATTGTTGGGGTCACAAACGCTGTCAATCTGATTGACGGACTCGACGGACTGGCGGCAGGCGTCTCCTCCATCTCTGCTCTCTCACTGTTCTTTGTTTCTCTTTTGAGAGCGGATCTTGAGCCCGCCATCGCCATATACATTGCATTGGTCACGGCAGCGCTTTCCGGTTCGATACTTGGCTTTTTACCCTTCAATTTCAACCCCGCTAAAATATTCATGGGCGAAACCGGGGCTGCTTTTCTGGGCTTCACGCTTGGCGTGGTATCAATACAGGGCACGATGAAATCATATGCTGCTATTTCTATCGCGATTCCTTTATTGGTGCTGGGGCTTCCCCTCTTTGACACGCTGTTTGCAATTATCAGAAGGATTGGCAGCCGCAAGCCTATCATGCAGGCTGATCGGAGCCATTTACACCACCGGTTGATCGATATGGGCCTCAGTCAAAGGCAATCTGTATTGATCATGTATCTTGCAAGCGCTACATTAGGTCTGTGTGCGATTGTACTTGCAGACCGAGGCGCACTGAGCGCAATCGTACTTCTTCTAGCTGTCTCAGTCTTTGTTCTGGGCGGCGCAAAATATATGAATGATCGCGGTATCATGGACAATATAAGCAGTGATGATGCTAATACCGAAGACTCTAAAGCTGATACCCAGCAAAAAGGCTCTCTAAAGGAAAAACCGTCGGATGGAGCAATAAAATGAAAAAATTAAAGGTCATGCCTATATTTGGCACAAGGCCGGACGCTGTGAAAATGGCGCCGCTTGTGAAGGAGCTTGAAAAATCGCCTGAGATTGAAACAGTCGTCTGCGTAACCGCACAGCACCGGCAGATGCTGGATCAGGTCCTTGAAATATTTAAGATTAATCCCGCATTCGACCTGAATATAATGCAGGAGAGGCAGACTCTGGAGCAAATTACCACAAGGTCATTGGAAGGCCTGTCCGGTGTATTTGATAATGTACAGCCAGACCTTGTTTTAGTACATGGAGATACAACCACCTGTTTTGTGGCGGCGCTGGCCGCTTTTTATCGAAAGATACCTGTAGGTCATGTGGAAGCAGGCCTGAGAACATATGACAAATATTCTCCATTTCCTGAAGAAATGAATCGGAAGTTGGCCGGGGCATTATCTGAGCTGCATTTCGCACCGACCGAAACAAACAGGCTCAACCTGCTCCGGGAGGGTGTTTCTCAGGACAAAATATACGTAACAGGCAACACAGTGATCGACGCTTTGAAGACCACTGTAACGCACAATTATACCTTTCAGAGTCCGGATCTGCAGAAAATCGAGTTTGCAGGAAAGAGAACGATAGCTGTAACCGCGCACCGCCGTGAAAATCTCGGCGAGCCTCTGGAGCAGATATGTCTGGCTTTAAATGATATCGCCTGCGGCTTTGAAGACATCAACATTGTATATGCCGTTCATCTGAATCCTGCCGTTCGCGAAACCGTATTCCGCGTACTTGGCTCGAATCCCCGCATCCATCTGATTGATCCGCCGGATGTACAGGATATGCATAATCTGATGGCAAGGTCTTATCTTGTCATGACCGACTCGGGCGGGCTTCAGGAGGAAGCACCTTCTCTGGGAAAGCCGGTCCTTGTATTGCGGAAAGAAACGGAAAGACCGGAAGCTGTCACAGCCGGAACTGTCAAGCTGGCAGGTACAAACCGCGAAACGATCAGATCCATAGCATTTGAATTAATTGAAGATTCTGAAGAATATATAAAAATGTCGAAGGCAGTTAACCCTTATGGGGATGGACTTGCCTCCGAACGTATCGTAAATGCAATTCTTTATGAATTCGGCAGAGCACAAAATAAGCCCTCTGAGTTTTAGGTCAGAGTTTCCGGTAAGGGCATTTTTAAGACTGGTCTGGATATTTCTTTACATGTTCATGGGTATATAGGTGATCCATACAGTATTCATAATCACCCGCACAATCTACGCAATACCTGAATTCCAGATTTTTATCCTCAATCTCGGTCCTCCCGCAAACTGCACATTTATGCAGGACTACCCATTTGGGAATCTGCTGTTTAAAGCTCTTTCGGTTATCATGCACCTTGCGGCCCATTGTCAGCCTGAAAATAATATCTCTTCCGAAAAACAGCAGGAAGTTCAGAACAGAGCCGCCAATCGTGATGAGGCCAAAGAGCGGCATGGCTCCAAACGTATATACAAGATACACCGCATAAAAAATAGCCAAATACTTTATTTTAATGGGGAAATAGAAAAATATCATTAGCTGGAAGTTGGGGAACAAATATGCAAACGCAAAAATCAGCGACATATTAAGGAACATTCCAGACCCTAGGCCTCCGATAAAAGCCGCTCCAATAGTTCCTAGCACACCGATAAGGTAATACAGGGTAAATTTGAAGGAGCCCCATTCACGCTCAAGCGTCGAACCAATCATATAGTAAAAATACAGAGTGAACAGAAACCATATTGGTGAGGTATTCACCGGTATAAACAGGAAGGTAATTAGTCTCCACACTTCACCTGCCTTCACCAGAGATGGGATCAGCATTAGCTTGCTTATTAAGGTACCTTCTCTGTCAAGGAAGGACATAATAAACACCACAAGGTTAAGTGACGTAATGTACAACATCAGATTCTTTATTCCAAACTTACCGAACTTTCTGTCCAGCTTGTCGATCCAGCCCACCTAAACCATCCTCTCCACCCTGTCATCATGTGTTTATTATTGCCATAACACTGTAAGGCTATTATACATTATACTCTATTTGGTTCGGGTCATAAAGATTTAATTCCCAAAGGCTGCATTTTCTGCTCTCAATAGCATTGCTACGCAGAACCAGATACAGCTCGGCCTCTGTCGCATTTTTATACGGATGAACAAACAGCACCCCAATGAAGGCAGCCAGCACGCCAAGCAGGTACCAACCGATAAAGGACAGATCGAGTACAAACATATCAAATTTGTGTCCCCGAGTCATATCATTGCTGAGCTCGATTGCCCTGCGAGCCCCGATGTTAGGGTTATCCGCAAGTATATATGGAACCATCCTGTACGCATAGGATTTTACAATGCCCGGAATAATGAACAATAAGGTCCACAGAAAATTAAAAATTCCTTTCAGGAACATCGTCCCAACGATTCCAAGATAGTTCTGCCCGTCAAATGCGAATCTGAAGCACCTTTTGTTGTTAAAATACTGAGCTGATTGTACAAAGTACTTTCTGCCTCCGACTTCAAGAGGATATCCAAGAAAAACTCGAATCCCTATTGCCACAATCAAGATGATACCCAGGATAGCAGATACAGCGCCAAGTATCAGTAGGAAGTCCGGCTCCCAGTCAGAGAATGAGAACGGATTGACATTGTATTCCCAGTCATATTGATAGCTGCGACTGAAGCCGCCGAAGTTTCTACCACCGCCGGAACCTCCGATACCGGAGCCTCCACCGCTACTGCGGCCTCCCGAGCTTCCTCCGCCTCCACCTGTTGCAAACCCAATCACAAGACTGATCAGAAAGGCCTTCCAGTAGTTCCCTCTGAGCACCTCTTTTGCTCTTGCTTTTAAATTGCTTCTACTCCACATATCGACTCCCCGCTTCTTTTTTGTTCTATACTTTTTTATCATACCATATAGAAATCTATGTGCCTAATATACACAAATATACTGAAAGAAGCTTTAATTTGTCTGTGAGGAGTATACTATTGCTCAGACAGTCGCCTTGCAGCTTTTTATAGCCCTTTTTCCATGAAACAAACGTCGAACGGCAAGTGTTTATAAGTTTTTATCCCCGTCTCTACGAAGCCGTACCTCATGTACCAATCCTTGAGTACCCTGTTATCATTGATAATACCGATAGACACTTTTTTGCCATTGTTTTCACGCACTAAATCCATAACAAAGTCCATCAACCTTCTGCCGATTCCATGATGTCTGTGTTCCGGCAGGACAGCCAGTCGTTCCATATAGTAAACATCATCGGCAGCCTTTTCGATGGCAACAAAGCCAATACATACTTTATCCTCGAATGCGCCATACAATTGGGCGCCCCTCTCCTTCATCATCAAAAGTGAATCCACCCCTGCAAAAGCCGGGTTTGTCGGGGCATTTTCACGGGTGATGCCAAACTCCTTCGCAACTGTGCCAAAAGCGATCCTGATCACCTGAGCGCATTCCTCAAATTCTGTTTCTATCCTTCTGATTTCCATCTCCATACCCTCTCATGCACCTTTGATATATCCATTTTACCACAAGAATTTGGAAAACAATAAGTGAATAATCGTTACTGTTTTGGCATTAGTTTTATAAAGAGCTATTGTACAATAACGGAAACAAAAGCTTCATTTGCAAGAGCTATATAGTTCAGCTCGGGCAAGTCGAAACTCGCAAAAATGTTTCGGAAAGTATAGACATGATACATTTTTGCTCAAACAGTCGACTTGCTTATCCTCGCTCTGACTATATATCTCTAAGATGCATTCCGCTAAGGTTTCCTTATATTGTACAATAGCCCATTACAATTATTTGTGGCTGAACAGTAACAAAATTAATCCTTAGGCTGAATATATGTCAGGTCGTATATATTGCCTGTTATATCAATATCATCAATGGTATAAGTCGCAGAAGCATTGCCCTTATATGCTGTCACCGTCATCCGATATTGAGGCCGGAGCCTGTTATTATCCATGCTCTTGGTTGACAGGGCAAGGGGCAGATAGTATTCCCAGGATATATGATTACCCGTCATTGTGAAGGTCGAATCCTCTGGAAATACTACATCATATCCAAAGAAATCCTCGGCATAATCATAGGAATTGCCGTTAGGGTCGGTGTAATGCATCGCCTCAAGCTCGGGGCTAAAGCGAATCGTGACCCGCTCAGGATCTCCAATGGTTGTAATATCTATTTTGACGCGTTCCAATGACAAAAACCTATGTGGCTCATTTGTCATTCGTTCTCCAAAAATGTCCGTCTGTCCGCGCCAGTGGTTCCAATACCCGCTGATACTGACATTTGATATCCCAAGATTAACAAGTCTGAATGGTACATCTCGTGACTGAGTAGTCCCATTGGGTGCTGTTGCGGTAAATCTGGCAACATAGCTTCCTTCAGGTATACCTGTAGATATTGAAGCATTACCCTCCCATGCTTTGCCTGTATCTGATACGTTTTCTTTTCCCATAAGGTCATATGATCTTGCATATGATGTTCCATGGAACAGTACGACATTAACTGTTCCAGCATATTTTGAAGTTTGAGCAACTACCCCTGCAATACCTCCCCCGGTTACCTCGTCAGGCATGGCCGGTACAAGCTCCAGCGGCGTTACCACATTTACAGTAAAGCTCTTTTCTGTACGCATACCATCTTCCCCTACCGCTGAGATACGGCAATCATAAGCACGGTCCGGCAATGTCCCGGGAATTTGATAGCTCACATTATTCCATGTGATATCATTGTTAACCCTTGTTCCGGATGAACTGCTAAAAGCCACTGTTTTCAATGGGCTTACTCTTGAAGCTCCATTATATAGAGCTATCTCAAGCTTTACATTTTGTGGGAAGCGGGTCCACAAATCATACGCCTCCAGCATTTCAGACGCAGGTATTCCTGGCTTGCTTGGGTCGCCCGGAACTCTAACCAGGCTGAATTTGGTGTTTAATGTTCTTAAAGAAGCATTAAACTGAACCGTCGGTGATTCACTCAAAGTAAAGTTCATTATAAACGGGTCCGACCAGTATCCTTCCGGATCAAGCACGTAATAATTCAGCTCATATGTGCCGAATGTCAGGCTGTCAGGGATACCGTAGTTCCATTGTCCACCCGATCTTCTCCATTTGATATTACGACCCACTATACCCTTGTCGGCACGGCTGTACTGATGGTCCGGGTCGTAACTTAAGTCCACCCACCGAGTCTTGTAGGTGCTGCTGTCTATGTCGTAATCCCAATCCAGTGTTGCCAGGGCAATGGGCTTTCGTACCACATAGATTTCTATCGAAGTATTCCCGGAATAATATGAGTAATCCGCAAAATTCGTGTCCGTGGTCGGTCTGTCCTTTACCCTTCGGTATATGACGTATTTTCCTGTGTTGGCAAAGCTCGATTTAATGGCAGTATTCCATCCGCTGCTCTCATTAAATTCCTCAACCGTGCCCGGCTCGTTGCCCGTGGGATTATCGTAATAATCCGGTTCATGGACATATTGCATCCCTGTCTCTACAATTGGATCATTCTCAAGATCCAACTGGCCGACATTCATAATGAAGTTCTCATTTTGAAGTAAATACAATCGTTCGACGTCCGGGCTATTCTCTGCTATGTCCTGAAGGAT
>JAEYON010000024.1 GCA_023411645.1 Bacillota bacterium
GCAGAATGGGAGGGACTGAATCGCCCATGAGACATGACCGCTAGCCATGAACTACTTTTTTTAGAAGGGGAGCACTACTGTAGGTGCTTGGAAACACAACCGGAATAAATGGCGCTGCCGTTCCATCCCTGAGGCGGCATTCAGCGTTACCAAAATTAATTTACAAAAACAATAGACAACCAAACCACCTTATGGTATTATGATTTCAATTAAAAATAAACCTTTTAATTAGTCCCGAGAGGCTGGAAGGGTATTACAATATTAGCTTGTATTTCAGGCATTTGCCTTGGATATGTATGCTTCCTGCCATCGGTGGGAAGCATTTTTTAGTATATGCCAATATGAGGGCAGCTAAGCGAATGAAGTGCAAAGTATGAGGATATAAGGAGGTGCGGCGCAGTTGATCGACAAGGCTGAAATAATGGATGAAAGCGGCATTATGAGAGCGGTTACAAGAATTGCACATGAAATCATCGAAAAGAACAAGGGTGTCGAAAATGTTCAACTCATAGGTATTCAAAGAAGAGGCGTGCCTCTTGCGAAGATGATCGCGTCTAAGATCAGGGAAGTCGAAAACAAAGAGGTTCCTGTCGGAATTCTCGACATTACATTTTACAGAGACGATCTGAGTATGCTCTCCGAACACCCCGTTATAAACGGAACTGAAATCAACTTCTCTGTACAGGATAAAGTCGTCGTTTTGGTCGACGATGTACTTTTCACAGGTCGCACAGCCCGTTCTGCAATAGACGCGATCATGGATATCGGCAGACCGAAGATGATCCAGTTGGCCATTCTTATTGACAGAGGTCATAGAGAATTGCCAATCCGAGCGGATTATGTCGGGAAAAATGTACCGACCTCCAAGACAGAGATGGTAAATGTGAAGCTGTTTGATATTGACAGGGTTAATATTGTGACACTTAGTGATATCGAAGTTGGAATGAAGCATTGAGCAGGGATGGTTTCCTGCTCTTTTTTTAAGCCTGTAAAGCCAATCGGCTGAAAGGCTGGATAATTGGACGGAGGACATTAAAACATGAATCTACGAAGTAAGGATCTGCTGGGTCTGAAGGAATTGACCGCAGAGGAAATTGAGTACATTCTGGACACTGCAAGGACGATGAAGTATATAGTTACGTCCAACAGCAAGAAAACTCCTCATTTGCAGGGAAAGTCAATCACCACGCTTTTTTATGAAAACAGCACCCGCACCAGACTTTCCTTCGAGCTTGCCGCCAAGTACATGAGTGCAAGCGCAGCCAACATTTCTGCCTCGGCGAGCAGCGTTGCAAAAGGTGAGACGCTGATTGACACCGGCAGAACTATTGACAGGATGGGAACGGATATCATTATTATACGCCACCCACAGTCAGGAGCGCCGCATCTGTTGGCTAAGCATGTTAAATCATCAGTCATCAATGCCGGGGATGGAATGAATGAGCACCCTACGCAGGCTCTTCTGGATATGTTCACCGTCAGGGAAAAGCTGGGCACACTAAAAGGTGTGAAGGTTGCGATCCTCGGTGATATTTATCATAGCCGGGTCGCGAGGAGCAATATTTGGGGTATGCTGAAAATGGGCGCGGACGTTTCGGTGGCAGGACCTGCGACACTGATTCCACCGGAGCTGGAAAAGACCGGAGTAAAGGTTTTCAGCACCATCCATGAGGCCCTAATCGACGCTGATGTAGTCATGTCTCTCAGATTACAGCTGGAAAGGCAGAAAAAAGCACTGTTTCCAACTGTAAGGGAGTACTCCAGATTCTTCGGACTGGACGAAAAAAGGCTGCAGCTAGCTAAACCGGATGCCATTATCATGCATCCCGGACCTGTCAACCGCGGAGTTGAACTGACAAGCGGCGTGGCGGATCACGAAAGCTCAGTGATAGATGAGCAGGTAACAAACGGCGTAGCGGTCAGAATGGCCTTACTGTATCTTTTGACCAGGAGGGGAAGTAATGAAGCTTCTAATTAAAAACGGACATATCGTAGACCCCAAATCAGGTCTGAACGGAGTACATGACATACTCGTTGTAGACGGGCATATAGAAGAAATAACAAAAGACATTGAGGAAGACGGCCACGAAATTATCGATGCAAAAGGCAAATATGTGCTGCCCGGTCTGGTGGACGCTCACTGCCACCTTCGCGATCCGGGGTTTGAATACATGGAGGATATTGAAAGCGGTACAAGAAGCGCAGCAATGGGCGGATTTACCTCTATTGCATGTATGCCGAACACAAATCCTGTCGCCGACAACGAAGCGGTTATTAAATATATTATGAATAAAGCCAAGCAGGAAGGCTATGTGAATGTCTACCCAATCGGCGCTATATCAAAGGGCATGAAGGGTGAGGAGCTTGCCGAAATAGGGGAGCTGAAATTTGCGGGAGCAGTTGCGATTTCGGACGACGGAAAACCGGTTAAAAGCTCGTCTCTGATGAAGAAAGCACTGCAGTATGCATCCATGTTTGACATGACTGTGATATCTCATTGCGAAGACCTTGATCTGGCAGAGGAAGGCGTCATGAATGAGGGATACACCTCCACAATTATGGGCCTGAAGGGAATTCCGGCTGCGGCTGAGGAAACTATGGTTTCACGAGAGCTGATCCTGTCGGAATACACGGGAGTACCTGTCCACATTGCACATGTAAGTACCGCTCTTTCTGTAGAAATGATCAGAAATGCTAAAAAACGCGGCGTCAAGGTGACCTGTGAAACCTGCCCCCACTATTTTTCACTGACGGAGGAAGCATGTGAAGGCTATAATACCAACGCAAAGGTGAATCCGCCTCTTAGGACAGCGTTCGATATGCAGGCGATCAAGGACGGACTTGCCGACGATACTATCGATATCATAGCTACAGATCACGCACCGCACCATTTAGACAGTAAGAAGGTTGAATTCAGCCTTGCGGCAAACGGTCTGGTCGGTTTTGAAACTGCGTTATCTCTTGCGGTTACTCATCTGGTAAGGCCTGGGATCCTTTCAATTGATAAACTTGCGGAAAAAATGAGCCTGAATCCGGCGAAGCTCCTGAGCATCAGTAAGGGAACTCTGGATATAGGAAGTGCGGCAGACATAACCATTATCGACATCAATGAAAAAATTACTGTGAATGCAAGCAGGTTCCAGTCAAAATCGAAAAACACTCCCTTTGACGGAATGGAGCTGTACGGCTCTGTGTGGGGAACGATTGTGGC
This sequence comes from Bacillota bacterium, assembly GCA_023411645.1. Lineage (GTDB taxonomy): Bacteria > Bacillota > Clostridia > Acetivibrionales > DTU013 > JAEYRF01. Next base: position 3,212 of record JAEYON010000024.1, read on the forward strand.
CGGTAAGGTCATCGTAAGTAACCGAATACTGCTATAGGCAATAATAAGGAGTTAAAATGTTCATTGACAGACTGATTACAAATATCAAAAAACATAATAATCCCACAGTGGTTGGGTTAGATCCGAAGCTTGAGTTTATACCGGCAAAGATCAGGGAACGCTCCTTCGCTGAGCATGGCAGCAGCGCCGCAGGCGTATCCGACGCAATTCTCCGGTTCAATACAAGGCTCATTGATGCGGTATATGACATTGTTCCAGCAATCAAGCCGCAGCTTGCCTATTATGAAATGTATGGAGCCGAAGGGATACAGGCATTTGCGCGTACCTGCGCATATGCCAGATCGAAGGGAATGCTGGTAATTGCCGACGGCAAGAGAAATGATATCGGCACGACGGCTCAGGCCTATGCGGACGCTTATCTCGGAAAAGTGCCCACCGGAGACTTGAAGGAATCCATGTTCGACATAGATGCGCTGACAGTCAATCCATATCTAGGCTTTGACGGTATAAAACCCTTTACTGAAGCCTGTGCCGAATATGATAAAGGTATCTTTGTTCTGGTCAAAACCTCGAATAAATCCTCAGGACAGTTGCAGGATCTGGTCACACAGGATGGAAAGCATATTTATAAAAAAGTAGCGGAACTGGTTGATGAATGGGGTACTCCACTGATCGGAGAAAATGGCTACAGCAGTGTTGGCGCAGTTGTCGGTGCTACCTGGCCTGAACAGGCGAAGGTGTTGCGTCATATCATGAAAAAGGCTTATATACTGGTGCCGGGCTATGGCGCACAGGGGGGTACGGCAGAAGATGCAGTGATTTCGTTTAACAGCGACGGACTTGGAGCAATCATCAATGCGTCAAGAAGTATCCTGTGTGCATGGAAATCAGAGAAGTGGTCTGATAAATATACAGAAGATGAGTTTGACAGTGCGGCAAGGGAAGAAGCAATTAGAATGCGAAATGATATAAATGAAGCATTGGAAAGGAGACAGCATGCCAAGACATAAGGATGTCAGTAAAGTAATGGTGATTGGTTCAGGGCCTATTATTATTGGTCAGGCCGCAGAATTTGACTATGCGGGAACGCAGGCATGTCAGGCACTCAAAGAGGAAGGTGTTGAGGTCGTTCTTGTCAACAGCAACCCGGCGACAATCATGACGGATAAAAACATCGCTGATCATGTATATATCGAGCCACTGAATGCAGAAACATTGAAAAAGATTATTATAAAAGAAAAACCGGACAGTCTGCTTCCAACTCTGGGGGGACAAACCGGATTAAATCTGGCAATGGAGCTTGCGGAGTCCGGCTTTCTGGATAAAATGAACGTCAGGCTGCTTGGGACTGCAACTGAAGCTATTAAAATGGCGGAGGACCGACAGGCGTTCAAAGATGCAATGGAAAGTATTGGTGAGCCCTGTATTGCAAGTAAAGTGGTTACAACGGTTAAGGACGCACTGGATTTTTCGGCTAAGATTGAGTACCCGGTCATAGTCAGACCCGCATATACTCTTGGAGGCACCGGAGGCGGGATAGCATACAATGAAGCACAGCTTACCGAAATTGCTACAAATGGCCTCAGACTCAGCAGAGTAGGGCAGGCGCTGATCGAAAAGTGCATCTCCGGCTGGAAGGAAATTGAATATGAAGTAATCCGCGACAGTAAGGGCAATGTGATTACAGTATGTAATATGGAAAACATAGATCCGGTAGGTGTCCATACCGGTGACAGTATTGTCGTAGCACCGACACAAACTCTGTCGGATGTTGAGAACCAGATGTTGCGGACAGCTTCTCTGAAAATAATTACTGCTCTTGGAATCGAGGGCGGATGCAATGTGCAGTTCGCACTGCACCCCACAAGCTTCGAATATGCCGTTATAGAGGTAAATCCGAGAGTCAGCCGCTCCAGTGCTCTTGCATCAAAGGCTACAGGATATCCGATAGCCAAAGTTGCTACAAAGATTGCAATTGGCTATTCTCTTGATGAAATCAGGAATGAAGTGACAGGTAAGACCTTTGCGAGCTTTGAGCCTGCGCTGGATTACATAGTTATTAAGATACCGAAATGGCCATTTGATAAATTTGTCAAGGCAGAACGAACCCTCGGCACGCAAATGAAAGCCACCGGAGAAGTAATGTCAATCAGTAACTCCTTTGAGGCTGCCCTGATGAAGGCCATCCGTTCTCTTGAGCTTAATATATATAATCTTGAACAGGACATCTACAAATCGCTGGATACGCCTGCAATCGAGAAGAAGCTTCGCGACATAGACGACGAGCGTCTGTTTGTTATAGCCGAGGCGTTAAGAAGAGGCGTTTCGATTGAAAGAATAAATGAAATCACCATGATCGATAATTTCTTCATATGCAAGATAAATGAGCTTGTTAAGATGGAAGAGAAGCTGAAGACGGTCACTTTGGGGACACTGTCGCCGGAGCTGCTCAGGAGCGCTAAAAAAATGGGCTTTCCGGATGTAGTTATTGCAAAGTATGCCGGTACGGACAGGACTTCCGTGAAAGAGCTGCGGAAAAGATACGGAATCGGAGTTACCTTCAAAATGGTAGACACCTGCGCCGCTGAGTTTGAAGCTATTTCTCCATACTATTATTCAACATATGACTCATTTAATGAAGTCATAAAATCCGACCGTAAAAAGATATTGGTCATCGGTTCGGGACCGATCAGAATAGGACAGGGCATCGAATTTGACTATTGCTCCGTTCATTCGGTCTGGGCTTTAAAAGAGCAGGGGTATGAAACCATTATAGCCAATAACAATCCTGAAACGGTGAGTACGGATTTTGACACTTCCGACAGGCTTTATTTCGAACCGCTGACGATTGAAGATGTAGAAAATATAATTGAGTGTGAAAAGCCGGAGGGCGTCATCGTTCAGTTTGGCGGGCAGACTGCTATCAAGCTTGTCAATGCGCTCAGCGACATGGGTATAAGGATTTTCGGAACCCAAGCGGCTGATGTGGATGCAGCCGAAGATAGGGAAAAATTCGATGAGATTCTGGAGAAGGTCGATATTCCGCGTCCGAAGGGAAAAACGGTCTACACCGTTGAACAGGCGCTCCAGGTTGCAAATGAATTGATTTACCCGGTACTTGTCCGCCCCTCCTATGTGCTTGGCGGACAGGGAATGGAAATCGCTTACGGGGATAAGGATATCATTGAATTTATGGAGATCATCAACCGTGTGAAGCAGGAGCACCCGATCCTTATTGACAAATATATGATGGGAAAGGAAATTGAGGTAGACGCGATTTGTGACGGTGAAAACATCCTGATACCGGGAATCATGGAGCATCTGGAACGGGCCGGAGTCCATTCCGGAGACAGTATTTCGGTGTATCCGGCCGCATCGTTGAGCCCTACAATCATCCGAAAGATCGTGGATTGCTCTGAAAAACTGGCAAAAGCGCTGAACGTGATTGGGATGATTAATATACAGTATGTTCTATATAATGAAGATCTTTATGTAATAGAGGTCAACCCAAGATCAAGCCGTACCGTGCCATATATCAGCAAGGTCACCGGGATACCGATGGTCAATATTGCAACAAAACTCATGACGGGCAGTAAGCTCAGCGATTTTAAATATGGAACCGGTCTATACAGAGAGGCGGATTACATTGCAATCAAGGTGCCGGTGTTTTCTTTTGAAAAGCTTCATGATGTTGATACAAGCCTTGGACCTGAAATGAAATCTACTGGTGAAGTGCTTGGGATCGGTAAGACATTCCATGAGGCTCTGTATAAAGGCATCGTAGCCTCCGGTATGAAGCTTCCATTGGAGGGCGGCGGCGTGCTGATGACTGTCAGGGATTCCGATAAGACAGAGCTTATCGATATTGCAGAACAATTTGAGAAGCTGGGTTTTGAACTGTGGGCTACGGGTAAAACGGCAAACATGCTCAACATGCATGGCATTGCCACGAATGCGGTGAAAAAAATTGACGAAGGCTCTCCAAACCTACTGGATCTGATTTCATCAGGAAGGATCAAGCTGGTCATCAATACGCCTACAAAAGGGCGTAAGCCCGAACGTGACGGCTTTAAGATAAGGCGAAAATCGGTGGAGATGTCCATACCATGCCTGACCTCACTGGACACGGCAAAAGCGATTCTCAACTGTATCGAAGTAGAGAGAAGAAAAGACGAACTGGATGTCATTGAACTGGCTGTTTTTGATCAATAAGGCTTTTATCAGCTTTAGCATTTAGTCAGTATGGTATTAATAACTCAGGTAAAGGAGACCGACATGGCTTATCAATTGCAGGATAAGATTGTTGGAATAGAGCAGCTTACAGAAGATATTTTCAAAATGACAGTGGAGTCTGAGAGGATTTCTGAGACTTCTGTCCCCGGACAGTTCGTCAACATTAAGTGCTGTGAAGGAACACAGGCATTACTTAGAAGGCCTATCAGTATTTGCTCGGTTGACAGGAAAGCAGGTACCTATGAGCTTCTTTTTCAAAGGAAGGGCAACGGAACGGAGCTGCTGGCATGCAAAAGCTCAGGGGACACGCTGGATGTATTGGGACCGCTAGGGAACGGGTTCGATCTGGATATAAGATACAGACGGATCGTAGTTATCGGAGGCGGAATCGGAATCTTTCCTCTGTTATTTGTGCTTCATGAAAGTAAATCAGTTATAAAAAGGGCTTATCTCGGTTTTCGTACAAAGGAACTTGTAGTGCTGGAGAATGAATTCCGCACTCACTCCATCACATTGGATATTGCTACAGACGACGGCAGCTATGGTGAAAGAGGGTTTGTGACAGACATTCTGGCGAGGGACCTGACAGGAGAAAAAATTGATATGATTTATGCCTGCGGCCCGACCGGCATGCTGAAAAATGTTGTGAAGCTCGCACATGAGACGGAAACTGCATGCCAAATATCCCTTGAACAGCGCATGGGCTGCGGCTTTGGAACCTGTCTGGTATGCGCGTGCAAAACCCATGCTAACGAGGGAGGCTGGCAATACAGCCATGTATGCAAGGATGGTCCGATATTTAACAGCAGGGATGTCATCTTTGAATAGTTGGCTTATTCTTGTGCAGGCGGAATAAAATCTAGTTCGGGGGATTATATGAACGATAAGGGTATCAATCTCAGCGTTGACATAGGAGGACTGAAGCTGAACAATCCGGTAATAGCCGCTTCAGGGACATTTGGTTTTGGAAGAGAGTATGTTCAGTTTATTGATCTGAACGGACTTGGCGGAATCAGCGTAAAGGGGCTTACATTAAAGCCCCGCCAGGGAAATCCTCCTCCGAGGGTAGCGGAAACACCTGCCGGTATGCTAAACTGTGTGGGGCTGCAAAATCCGGGTGTTATGTATTTTGTCGAACATGAAATCCCGTTTTTAAGGCAGTATTCAACAGCAATAATCGCAAATATTGCAGGCAACACAATAGAGGAATACTGTGAGATGGCTGATATTCTGTCGGAGGCCGACATTGATGCGATTGAACTGAATGTATCCTGCCCGAACGTGAAAGCTGGATGTCTGGCGTTTGGCAACACTGCCAACGGAATTTATGAAATCACGTCTCAGGTGAGAAAGCATTGTAAAAAGCCGCTAATGGTAAAATTGACTCCAAATGTGCTCAGTATTTCTGAAATCGCCATTGCGGCGGAGCACGCGGGAGCTGACTCCATTTCGCTGATTAACACGCTCCTTGGCATGGCTATCGATATTGAAGCCAGAAGACCTATTCTTGCTAATAATACAGGCGGATTGTCAGGCCCCGCAGTTAAACCTGTGGCGGTCAGAATGGTATATGAGGCTGCTCAGGCTGTTAAGGTTCCTGTAGTCGGTATGGGCGGAATTATCAACGGAAATGATGCTGTAGAATTCCTGCTGGCCGGAGCAACTGCTGTCATGGTAGGAACTGCAAGCTTGATTTATCCCGATGCCTGTATAAAAGTGCGCGACGGTATCCAACAATATATGCAGCGGCATCAGCTTCATTGTATATCAGACATCACTGGAGGGCTTGAACTAAATAATTAAGTATATTTTTGATTAAGGAGACGAGATGAAGACCAGACTGATTTTTGTTCGGCATGCTGAAGCAGAAGGAAATGTAATAAGACGGTTTCACGGATGGACCGATTCCGCTTTGACAGAACGAGGACATTTGCAGGCGCAAAGAGTTGCAGAACGACTGAAGGATATACCTGTTGATGTGATCTATTCAAGCAGCCTTCAAAGGACAAAGCAGACAGCCTCCTATATCTCGAAAGTCAAAAATCTACCGGTCTACTATTCCGATGAGTTGAAGGAGATTCACGGGGGTGACTGGGAGGGTCTGACATGGCAGGAGCTTGAAGAGCGTTGGCCGCAAGCCTATGACATATGGGATAATCGTCCCCATCTTCATCAGATGCCAAATGGAGAGTCCATGGCTGAACTCCAGCAAAGGGCGCTTGATATAATAATGAATATTATTAAGCTAAATCAGGGGAAGAATATCTGTATTGTGACACACGGCACTCTGATTCGTACAGTGATCTGCCATTTCAGGGCCTGTACGCTTGATGAAATGATAAATGTAGCCTGGTGTGACAACACAGGCATCACAATCGTCGACTATGAGAACGACGTGTTTTCCATTGAGACCGAAGGTGATTCAGCCCACCTGGGCAGTGATCTTGGAACCATTTCGAATCAGGACTGGTGGAAGGATTACATAAATAAATTTAGAGGCAGGGAATAATTTCGAAACAGAAACAGCGAGTAGAAGTAAACAGAAAGAAGTACGACGTCAGAAAAGAGGAGAAATAAAATGTCAGATAAGAAGCTGGTCCAATGGTTGTTTGAAACAGACGCAGTCAGGGTCTGCCCTGAAGGAAAGCCATTTTGGTACACCTCCGGCACAATTGGACCTTATTATATCAATACGCATTTTCTTTATGGAAGCGAAAAGAAGGCGCTTGGATTGCTTGAAAAGATCGATGCTTTTAAGGCTGATAAGTTGAATTGTCCTCAAAAGCTGTTACCTCTGCTAAAGGCAAATTATTCAGATGATAAGATATATAAAGGCTTGATAGACAGTATGCTGGAATTCATTCGCGACAATATCGATCTGGACAATTTCAGCTATATTTCCGGTGGCGAGCGGCGCGACTGGTTTTTCTCACTGATAATAGCTGAAATGCTCGAAAAACCTCATATAACTATCTATAAGGATTTAAGTGCAGTTATTACCGAAAACGGTGAGACGAGTCCGGCAGTTACTGTAAACGCAGCTAATGTGCTTCATATTGCTGATCTTATCACCGAAGCTTCCAGCTACGAAAGAGCCTGGATCCCTGCAATTAAAAACATCTGCGGTCAACTGAGCTGCAGTGTGGTGGTTGTTGACAGGTTACAGGGAGGCGGAGAGCTGCTGGAGAAAAACGATGTTTGCTCCTTTGCCATGGTTTCCATTGATAAAGTATTTTTCAATCATGCTCTTGAGCTTGGCCTGATCAGTAGCGGACAGTATGGTTTGCTTCTTAGGTACACGGCAAATCCGCGTGAATCCATGAAAAACTTTCTCAAGGAACATCCCGAATTCCTAAAAAACTCCCTGGCCTCAGATGAAAAGACCAGGGAGCGTGCTCAGCTGTGTATTGATAAAAGAATTTATGACTAAGCTGCCACATAAAAATGCTATTTATTTTACAGTATCATCAAGCTCAAGAAGCACATCGAGTTGCCTCAGAAAAGCATTCTTTTAAATGTTGACATCCGTAAATTTAGTACATATAATTGCAGGTAGTAAGACTGAAAGGGAGGTGAGAGGAATGAAATGGACCAAATCCGTACAAATCGAAAACGGTTTCGCTATTGTAAGGGGGAAGTCTGCCCATTTATCAGCCAATTTTTCCGCCTCTCGCCGAAATCGTATAAGCTAACGGTTTATTATGCTTGTATTGAACTCTCTGAGAGCTGAAAAGCTGGCAGGGAGTTTTTTTATGACCATTTATGTAACATTTGAGGTGAATGTCAATGAAAATGAATATAATCAAATATATAAAAACAGCAAAAATGTCTTCGCAGAGTGCAACAAACGGCGGGATTCTTTATTTGATTCCAAATTATTTATTGAGGATGTTCTATATTGTGCCAATGCTGCTATTGTGGAAAACGTTGATGAACAGCGGAGTAGAGACCGGAATGACGCTGACACAGATGCTTACTTATACCTTTTTGGGTTCGGTGTTTTCAGATATACTGATTGTTAATACACCAGCTTCCGGTTGGCTTTATGAAGGACTGTTCGTCAGCCTGTATCAGCGTCCTATGCGAATATTTTCTCATCTGGTGGCACAGACAATGGGCAATTGGATACCAAACCTACTGCTATTTACACTGCCTATGGTCACCGCCTCGCCGCTATTTGGCGTTTCGCTTCGGACAGAGTCGCTGTGGTTTATCCCAAGCCTGATCTTTTGCATATCGCTGGGGTTTGCTGTTGATTTTATTTTTGCCTGCCTAACCATTCGGATGAGGAATGCAAGTTGGCTTGTATATGTGATCAGAACTGCAGTTGTGTCCTTTCTGTCAGGCAGTGTAATTCCATTTAAAATACTGCCATGGGGACTGGAGAAAGTATTTCAATATCTACCGTTCGGCTCTCTGGCGGCAGCGCCGCTGGCCATCTACACAGGACTTTCTGACCCGATACCATTGCTTGTTATTCAAATTCTGTGGAATGTGGCATTATGGCCTATTGCTTTTATTGTTTTTGGAAAATCTCAGGAGAGGATGATGTCTTTTGGAGGATAGACGTTTTAGACTAAGAAGAATGTTTCGTTTATACCGCTTATACGCAAAAATGGATCTGGCATGGCTGCTTCGAGACACTAAAACATGTCTTTTGGCCGTTTCTGCCGATTTCATATCGAATATTGCTGCAGTTACAGGTGTTTTCATGCTGGCCTGGCGTTTTAACGGGGTAGGAGGCATGAACAGGTACGAGGTTCTCTTCATGCTGGGCTATGTGACAGCGGTTACAGGACTTTTTCAACTATTTTTCGCAAATTGTAACACAGGACATATCAGTCGCAGAATCGGGAGAGGACAGTTGGAGCATATGCTCATTCAGCCGATACCCATGCCTGTACAACTACTGACTGAGGGCTTTATCCCTGTATCAGGGAGCAG
>JAEYON010000042.1 GCA_023411645.1 Bacillota bacterium
CATAGCCTATCCAATAAAAAATACCAAACCCCGAAAGGTCTGGTACAGGTGGCAGGGGAGACAGGACTCGAACCTGCAGCCGACGGTTTTGGAGACCGCTACTCTACCAATTGCGCTACTCCCCTATAGTTTATATTGTTTGCCCCCTCAAGGGACTTCTTTATTCTACAATATGCTGCAATGCGATGTCAATGGGAAAGGTGAATTTAACTATGGATTATATTTCTATTGTTATGTTATTATAATAGCGACATTAGAAATAACACAACACAAGTTTTTTGCTGCTGCAGGAATGGAGAGGTGCAATATGGGTTTTAAAATCGGATTTATAGGAACAGGCAACATCGGGGCGTCGCTAATCAAGGGAGTACTCCGGTCGGGTACAGCTCAGCCGGGCGACATTTATATCTATGATGTGGATCAGGATAAGGCGTCTGAGCTTGCTAAAGATACCGATGTCCGGCTGTCGTTCAGTAATGAGCAGTTGACAGCTTCCTGTGATTATATTGTTCTTGCGGTTAAGCCCGTGTATGTTAAGGCAGTTCTGGAGGAAATTAAAGAGAGCTTTACAGATGCAAAGGTACTTGTTTCCGTAGCTGTGGGCATTACTTCGAAAACCTTGAAAAGCGTTCTTGGGGAAAATGCTAAAGTCGTCAGAACCATGCCCAGTTTGCCAGTAATGGTAGGTGAGGGAATGACGCTTGTATGCTTTGACAATATGTTGAGTGACAGTGAAAAGAATTTCGTGAAGAGATTGTTTGAAGGCTCGGGAAAGGTCGAGGAACTGGAGGAAAGGCTGATGAGCCAGGTAACATCGCTTACGGGCAGCAGCCCAGCTTACGTTTTTATGATGATCGAGGCTATGGCTGATGGTGCTGTGCTGCAGGGTATTCCTAGAAAACAGGCATACAGGCTTGCTTCACAGGCTGTGCTCGGTGCTGCTAAAATGGTTCATGAAACAGGATGTCATCCTGCTGAGCTAAAAGATCAGGTCTGCTCACCTGCAGGCACGACGATCGAGGCTGTTAAGGTGCTTGAGAAAAACGCCTTCAGGCATATCCTCATCGACGCTATGGAGAAATGTACTCAAAGAGCACTGGAAATAGGTAAGGAATCCGAAGAGAGGTAATTCAGATCCAGATGATCTGAGAGTAACCTTGGAGAATGCGATGAAAAAAGTACAGATATACACGGACGGTGCCTGCTCCGGCAACCCGGGAAAGGGCGGTTGGGGTGCAATATTATTGTTCGGCGGGAAAGAGAAGGAACTATCAGGCTTCGATCCTCAGACTACTAACAACAGAATGGAATTGACAGCAGCGATTGAGGGCCTGAAGGCTTTAAAATACGCATGTGAGGTTGAGCTGTACAGCGACAGCACTTATCTTGTGAACGCTTTTAAAAGTGACTGGCTCACCAAGTGGAAGCTGAACGGTTGGCGAACAAGCAACAAAAAAGAAGTTTTGAACAGGGACCTGTGGGAACAGCTGGATGATTTAAGCCGGGTTCACAAGGTCGCATGGATAAAGGTTAAGGGTCATGCGGATAATGAATACAACAACCGATGTGACAAGCTGGCTACCGGGGAAATAAAAAAGAATGCTGATAGGGCTGCTGAAGGAGAAGACAATCATGAACTATGAAGAGAAAACTGTTTCTGAACAACATATTTATACAGGTAATATTATCAAAGTAGAAAAAGTAACGGTTACACTTCCAAATGGAAAGCTGGCTACCCGCGATATCGTCAGACATCCGGGGGCGTCGGCAGTTATCCCGCTCAATGAGGATGGGGAGCTTTACATGGTCAGACAATTCAGGAAGCCTCTCAATGCAGTTTCTTTGGAGATACCTGCCGGAAAACTGGATGCCGGTGAGGATCCTGCGGTTTGCGCTGCGCGTGAACTAAAGGAGGAAACCGGCCTAACTTCTCATCAGATTACACATATGGCCAGCGTTCACAGTACGCCCGGTTTTTCTGATGAAATACTGCACATCTATGCCGCTGTTGGTTTAAATGAAGGGGAGAGCTGCGCCGACGAGGACGAATTTATTTCCGCAGAGAAATATCCGGTGGCTGAGCTGATCGACAAGGTGTTTTCCGGTGAAATAACCGATGCTAAAAGTATTATCGGTATTTTCCTTGCAGACAAGATTATAAGTGGTAAAACAAACATCAAGTATAAGTAATATTTCTTGCCATGTCCATTTCCGACTTGCATAGTTTACAGTATCAATCGCATATGATGGTATTGTATAGGGGGGAAATGTATTGGTGAGACAGCTTCAAAATATAATGAAGGATCATGTATCTACGAATCGTAATGCATATTTGTTTTTGTTAATGACCTTTATGCTTGGGATCTGTGCGGGCGCCTTTACTGTTAACGGATTAAGTACCATGCAGATGGACGAACTATCAAACTATTTTCAAGGTTTTATTCAGCTGTTCAATAATGAAAACATGAAGAGCAGCGATCTTTTTTCCATTGCTCTGCTCGAAAACCTTAAACTTATCGGCCTTCTTTGGATTCTGGGGGTCAGTATCATCGGCCTTCCATTTATTTTTCTCATTCTTGGCGTTAAGGGATTCATCACGGGCTTTAGTTCAGGATTTATTATTCGTGTATTAGGGATGAAAGGGTTGCTGTTTTCCGGTTTTGCATTGCTTCCAAAGGAAATAATCATTGTGCCTTGTCTAATCGCAATAGGAGTCAATGGAATAAATTTTTCAATACGCATCGCAAAGAACAAATTGCCAGAAGGGATTCAGAAATCAAGTCTTAAGACGGCATTTGTAACTTACTGCCTGATAACAATATTATTTACTTGTATTATACTTGCCGGGCTCTTATTTGACGCATACATTATACCAATTCTTCTGCGAATGATTCTGCCTGTCATAAGAATCTAAGCTCTGAACAAAAATATTCAAAATAAGTATAAACGGCCAAAATTAGTATATAATATTTACATAAACAATATGTTGCTACAAATTTGTGAAAAGTATGGTAATGGTGTACAATATGCAAATACAATTAACCAAATATTGAATAGAAAATAGTAAAGAATTCTATTAATTAGAAAATTTTTCTTTCAATATTGTTAAAAATAGTTTAAAATCAACTTAATGTACAAGTTGCATTTTTTAAACAATTTAAATATAAGAAGGGGTAGTATAGCATGGAAGCTTTAGTACAAAGATTTGTCAATTTTTTGGAAAGGGATAAGCGCCTTTCGATGAATACGCTCCAGTCCTATCGACGGGATATTGAGCAATATTTCGTTTACTTGCAGGAAATCAATCTGCAAAGCATCGCTAACTCCAACAAAACAACTGTGATTACATATTTGCTTTACTTACAAAAAAAAGGCCGTGCAACATCAACCATATCCCGCAATCTTGCTTCAATCAGATCGTTTTATCAGTACATTGCAAAGAATAAGCTTATTGAACAGGATCCGACTGCCGAGCTGGAATCACCTAAGGTGGAAAAGAAGCTTCCGCAAATTTTATCTCCCGAAGAAGTCGAGCTGCTGCTGGAACAGCCGCAGTGTGTTGATTTGAAAGGGTACAGGGACAAAGCCATGCTCGAACTTCTGTATGCAACCGGGATTAGAGTATCTGAGTTGATACAGCTCGATTTACAAGATCTGAATGTAGAACTTGCCTACATCAGATGTAATAAAGGATCACGGGAGAGAATGATCCCAATAGGTTCCATGGCAATCAGTGCGCTGAAGGAATATCTAAACAAATCTAGACCGCTGCTTATTCAGCATATTGACGAAAAGGCACTGTTTGTCAACATCAATGGCGGCAGGCTTACAAGGCAGGGCTTCTGGAAGATCATCAAGCAGTATAAAAATCAGGCTCAGATTAATAAGGATATTACACCTCATACGCTCCGCCATTCATTCGCAGCTCATTTACTCGAAAATGGCGCGGATCTGCGATCAATACAAGAAATGCTGGGACATTCGGATATTTCGTCAACGCAGATATATGCACAAATCGCGAAGAACAGGATCCGTGACGTCTATAAAAAAACACATCCGAGAGCGTAAATAATTAATGAATGTAAAAGATTGCATAGCAATCTTTTTCTTTTTATTTGACAAAATAAGCTACTTGATGTTGTGCAATAAAAGAAACTTTAGGCTAATACATCTCTTGCAAATGAAGCTTTTGTTTCCGCTATTGCACAGTATCTATGACGGGGCTTTTTCTTTTTTGTTTTTGGAAAGACTATGATACAATATATAAGACAAACACGACGGGAGAGAGCTTGATGAAACGAGTCATAATAGTTGTTTTGGACAGCGTGGGTATTGGTGAACAGCCTGATTCATCAGCATACGGAGATTCCGGAAGCAATACGCTTGGTCACATTTCAGCTCGCGTAAAAGGTTTTACGCTGCCTAACATGGAGAAGCTCGGACTGGGCTGTATTGACGGTTCAGTAGGATTTGCTGCTGCAAAGGACCCTATTGGCTGTTATGGCAAGATGACTGAGCGGTCCGCAGGCAAGGATACCACAACAGGTCATTGGGAGATCGCCGGAATTACATTGGATCATCCGTTCCCTTTATACCCGGAAGGCTTTCCGCAGGATATCGTTGAACGCTTTGAGACTGTTATTGGAACTAAAACGCTGGGAAATTATCCTGCTTCTGGAACTGAAATTATAAAGATATTAGGACAACAACACGTCAAGACGGGATATCCAATCATTTATACCTCCGCCGACAGCGTATTACAGATCGCCGCACATGAGGAGGTCATAAACATTGATAGATTATATGAGATCTGTACCATAGCACGTAACATACTGACGGGTGAACATGCAGTCGGAAGAGTAATCGCAAGACCGTTTACCGGATCTGAGGGCAGCTTTGTCAGAACCAACAGAAGACGTGACTTTTCGCTAAAACCGATTCGTAAGACTATACTTGACTATGTAAAAGATAAAGGAATGGAAGTAAAGGCAGTCGGAAAAATCGAAGATATTTTCGCCGGACAGGGAATCACTGAGGCCGTCCACACCAATGGAAATATGGACGGTGTTGACAAGACGCTTGATTTTATTCATCAAACCTTTGACGGCATTATATTTACCAATCTTGTTGATTTCGATATGAAATATGGCCACAGGAATGATATTCAGGGTTATGCCGATGCACTGTCTGAATTTGACGGAAGGATTCCGGAGCTTCTGGATGCTCTCAAGCAGCAGGATATGCTAATCATTACTGCCGATCACGGCTGTGATCCAACTACTCCAAGTACTGATCATTCGAGGGAATACGTACCTCTGCTGGTTTACGGCAAGACACTGAGAAGAGGTGTAAATCTTCATATCCGTGCATCGTTTTCCGATATCGCGCAGACCATTGCAGAGGCATTGGGAATAGAGGCAGATTTTTCTGCAAAAAGCTTTGTGAAGGATGTATTGAGATGAGAATAGTAGATATTATTGAAAAGAAACGGGATGGGAACGAATTAACCCGCGAAGAAATCAGTTTTTTTATTAAAGGCTACTGTGATGGCAGCATTGTGGATTATCAGGCGGCTGCGTTGATTATGGCAATATTCATCAAAGGTCTGAATGCACGGGAAACAGCCGAACTGACAGAAACAATGGCAGATTCGGGCGATAAAGTAGATCTTTCTGAGATTCCCGGTATAAAGGTGGATAAGCACAGCACAGGAGGCGTCGGAGACAAGACGACCCTTGTCATTGCTCCGATAGTGGCCGCATGCGGTGTACCGGTAGCCAAGATGTCCGGCAGAGGTCTTGGCCATACAGGAGGAACCATTGACAAGCTCGAGTCTATCAGAGGACTTCATACTTCTTTAAGTCGTGAACAATTCATACGGAATGTAAATGAAATAGGTATTGCACTGGTCGGACAGACTGGAAATCTGGCGCCTGCGGACAAAAAGCTCTACGCGCTGCGTGATGTGACGGCAACAGTCAGCAGTATCCCATTGATCGCAAGCAGTATCATGAGCAAAAAAATTGCTTCTGGTGCTGACAGGATCCTGCTTGATGTAAAAACAGGCAGTGGCGCGTTTATGAAGAGATTTGAGGATTCTATAGCTCTTGCGGAGCAAATGGTTTCCATCGGCACCCATATGGGCAGAAAAACTGTTGCTGTTGTTACAGATATGGATGCACCCTTGGGAAATAACATAGGAAATTCGCTGGAAGTGCTAGAAGCCATTGCTGTCCTTCAGGGGCGAGGTCCCAGAGACCTTGAAACAGTGTGTCTGGAGCTCGCTGCCAGGATGCTGGAGCTGGCTGATAAGGGTAGTATAGAGCAATGCAGAAGCATTGCGAGCAATGCAATCCAAAACGGCAGTGCATTGAAGAAATTTTGCGAGATGGCTGTCAGACAGGGAGCGACGGTTCTTCCCTGGGAGGAGGGCGCTATGGATCAGGCGCCTGTCACAGAAGACCTGGCTGCGCCCTTTGAAGGATACATTTCATCTATCCAATCCGAGCTTGTCGGTAAGGCGTCAATGTTCCTTGGAGCAGGTCGTTTGACGAAAGACAGCCCAATTGATCACAGTGCAGGGATCGTTCTACACAAAAAAACAGGTGATTTTGTTCAGAAAGGTGACATCCTGGCAGTACTGCATACATCAAGCGTAGAAAAGCTGGAGGAAGCAAAAAAGATGCTTTTGAATGCTTATGCCATATCAAGCGAAGAACCTATGTCAAGACCAATGATTTTAGCTTATGTTGATCAAAAAAAAGTCGTAAAATTCTGACTTTTTAAAACCTTTCCATGGTTCACAGAATATACTGCCTTTTTGCGGCATAACTTTAATTATAAAAGTAGATTGCATGCAAGGAGTGTTGTTTATGCTAAAGAAGGCAGGTCTCGTTTGTTTGTCAATTGCCGTTTTCCTGACCATGCTCTCCGGATTGTCTTTTTGCGCTGAGATAGAGGACGCGGTTGAGTATGATGAAGTTACAGTGATGAAAATAATGAATAATACCCAAGTGACTGACTTGAAGGCAAAGGCAGCCATATTGATGGATTGTAATACCGGTAAGGTGCTGTTTGAAAAAAACAGCAATGATAAGCTGCCTCTCGCAAGCGTGACAAAGATCATGTCCATGCTGCTGATCATGGAAGCCATTGATGACGGAATCATCTCTTATGACACCAAAGTCAAGGTTAGTGAGCATTCGTGGAGTATGGGCGGCTCACAGGTATGGCTGGAACCCGGAGAAATATTCACTGTGGATGAACTGATGAAGGCTGTAGCAATACATTCAGCTAATGATGCGACAGTAGCTCTTGCCGAGGCAGTAGCCGGAAGTGAGGATGCCTTTGTTACAATGATGAATCAGAAAGCAAAAGAGCTTGGAATGGAAAACACCAAATTCCTTGACTGCTCCGGTCTTACCGATGTCGGCCATTACAGCTGTGCCTATGATATAGCGGTCATGTCCCGTGAGTTGCTGCTCAAACACCCTGAAATCACAAACTACACGACCATATGGCATGTATTGTTCCGTGAAAATGTTCCAGGAAAAACTGCCGTATCACTGGATAATACCAATCAGCTTATCAGAAAATATGAAGGGACCATAGGTCTGAAAACAGGTGTTACAGGAGCTGCAGGCTATTGCCTGTCAGCTGTGGTTGTTAGAAACGGCCAACAGTTGATTTCTGTTGTGCTAGGTGAACCAGATTCAAATACACGGTTTGCGGAGAGCAGAAAACTGTTGGATTATGGTTTTGGTAACTTTGAAACTATAGTCGCTAATACAAAGGGTGAAGAGGTGCGGCAAGTCCCTGTGAAGAAAGGATTGAAGCCGAGTGTTAATGCGATTTACAAAGATGATGTGAAATTGTTGATGAAAAAAGGCGATAAGGGAAAAATTGAGAGGATCGCAAAACTGGCTGAAAATCTAAAGGCGCCGGTAAAGGCGGGTCAGAAGGTGGGAGAGGTTATCTATATGGTCTCAGGAGATGAAGTAGGCAAAGCTGATCTTGTTGCCGATGGGGATGTTCAAAATGCTACTTTTATAAGAATTTTATTTACGCTCGTGACTGAATGGTTCGGGCTTGGGAGGACGATGAGCTTTAAATAATGAAGTATATGGAGACGTTTTCATATTGATTTGGTATAATAGTGAGTGTAAGCTGTTACCAAAGCAACAAAGACACGAAGGAGAATATTGTATGGGAAATACCTTAATACTTATATTATATGCATTGCCTGCTATCTTGATCTCGCTTAGCTTTCATGAGATGGCACATGCGTATGTTTCATACAGGAATGGCGATCCGACAGCAAAGAGATTGGGCAGGCTGACGATGAATCCTCTAAGACATCTGGACCCCATCGGTACCTTGATGCTTGTAGTTTCAATGACCAGCGGGTTTGGATTTGGGTGGGC
This sequence comes from Bacillota bacterium, assembly GCA_023411645.1. Taxonomy (GTDB): domain Bacteria; phylum Bacillota; class Clostridia; order Acetivibrionales; family DTU013; genus JAEYRF01. Next base: position 8,424 of record JAEYON010000042.1, read on the forward strand.
CAAGCCTGTTCCTATTGATCCAACCTACTATAAAAATCATAAAAGGGGAACGGTGTTGGTAAGTTTGGCAGGTCCTGCTTCGAATCTGCTGCTGGCCTTTTTATTTTCCTTTCCAATGGCGTTTATTTTGATAAAGAACGGCCTTACTATGGAACAAGCCTTCATGAGCAGCCAAAGCTGGTATATGTCTGGTTTTTCATTGACTGCAATCCTCTTTAATATCTGCAGGTTTTTTTATATGATAAATATCGGCCTTGCAATATTTAACATCTTGCCAATCCCTCCTCTGGACGGCTCAAAGATATTGACAGCTGTGCTGCCTGCAAAGCAGTATTTTCAATTGATGCATTATGAGCGATATATCGGGTTAGCCTTTTTGGCCATTATGCTGCTGAATCCCGGCATCCTGTCCAGGCTCCTGTGGCCGTTCAGGATAGCGGTGGAGTGGATATTCAGACTCCTGGCAAGCCCGTTGCTGAATTTACTGACATGATAGTTATGTTGCATTCATCGACTAAACCCCTCCGCCGATATTTTGATTGACAGGTCGAAACACAATATTTACAATGGTATAAGTAAAAATATGCACAATAGTATGCAGTTTAAACGGAAAGAGAGGCAATCATGGGAAAAGGAATAATGCTCAGCGGAATGAGGCCAACCGGAGCGTTGCATCTGGGAAATTACTTCGGAGCGCTCGAAAATTGGGTCAATCTTCAGAACGAATATGACTGCTATTTCTTTGTCGCGGATTGGCATGCATTAACGACAGGATATGAAGATACCTCGGAAATCAAATCGAATATAGATGATATTGTTATAGATTGGCTAAGCGCCGGGCTGGAACCGGAAAAATGCACTATGTTTCTCCAGTCCTCAATTAAGGAGCATGCAGAGCTGCATCTTCTTTTCTCCATGTCAACGCCGCTGTCATGGCTTTATAGATGCCCTACCTACAAGGATCAGCTTTCACAGCTTAAGGAGAAAAATATTACGACATATGGATTTCTTGGGTATCCCTGCCTGCAGGCCGCCGATATTCTGATGTATAAACCGGATGCAGTACCTGTTGGAGAAGACCAGGTGCCTCACGTGGAATTGACAAGGGAAATGGCAAGACGCTTCAATCACCTCTTTGGCGAAGTGTTTCCAGAGCCGGCTGCAAGGCTGACAAAGTCAAAGGTGCTTCCCGGAACTGATGGAAGGAAAATGAGTAAAAGCTACAACAATACGATCGCATTGAAGGACGATCCGGAAACGGTTCGCAAGAAGGTCATGACCATGGTTACGGATCCGGCCAGGATCAAAAAGGATGACCCCGGGCATCCCGAGGTCTGTACGGTTTTTGCATTCCATAAGGTTTTTAATGAAGAGGGAGTTCAGGAGACGGAATCGCTGTGCAGAAGCGGAGGAATCGGATGTGTGCAATGCAAGAAAAATCTAGCCGCTAAAATGGCGTTAACCCTTACACCTATGTATGAAAGACGTCAGGAATTGTCGGCAAGGCCCGGATACATCAGGGAAGTAATTAACGATGGGAACGAAAGAGCTCGTAAAGTCGCACAGCAAACGATGATTGATGTGCGCAGGGCAATGAAGATAGACTGGTAGGGGGTGCGGGCTTGGAGAGTGCCCTGACAAATGCCTGCAGGATAAAAATAGAGAATTTTGAAGGCCCGTATGATCTGCTTTTTCATTTAATTGAAAAGAATCAGTTCAGCATCTATGATATTCCCATAAACATCATTACCGATCAATACATGGAGTATTTATTTGCCATGCAGGAGATGGATATGGAGATCGCCAGTGAGTTTCTTGTAATGACCGCAACGCTGCTGCATATTAAATCAAGGATGCTGCTTCCTTCCAGGAAGGAAGAACAGCAGGAGGAAACGGACCCTCGCGAAGAATTGGTCATGAGACTGTTGGAGTACCGCAAATTCAAAGAGGTTTCGAATCTCCTCATCCAGCGCGAAAATGAATGGGCACAGGTCTTCTACAAGCTGCCGGAGATCGTTTCATTTACGAAAAAGGATGAAATTCTTGAACTGATCCCCAGTGAGTTGAAGAGAATATATACAGAACTTCTGGAAAGAAACCGGAAGAAGATGAATCCAAACGTCAGCGGGATGAGCCGGATCATACAACATGAAAAGGTATCGCTGAAAAGCAAGATGCGCGAGATTATCAGAGAGCTTCTTAAAAAAAGCAGGGTACGTTTTTCTGAATTGTTTTCCTTCAGGCTGAAGTCACCAACAGATATTGTAACAGGTTTTATGGCTATTCTGGAGCTGGCAAAACTAAAAAAGGTCAAGCTCGAGCAGAGAAAGCCGCTGGACGAGATTTATATCAATAAGGTTGAGGTTACGTCGGAATTGATAAAATTCGATCTTGAAAATTTAGATAACCTCGCATAGATGAATCATATCAAGACATGAGGAAGGCAAAACACATGGATATCAAGGAAATGGAAGCCGTCATAGAGGGATTGCTTTTTGCGGCCGGTGATCCGGTTTCTTTGGAAAAGCTTGCAGAAGTATTGGAATTGGACAAAAAAACTGCACGGCTTATTCTTGGCAACATGGCAGTTTCAATTCAGAATTCCAAGAGAGGAATATTGCTTCGTGAAATCGACGGAAGTTATCAGCTATGCTCAAGACCGGAGCATGCCGAATATATCAGAAAACTGGTAGAGCCAAGACAGAAGCAGGCTCTTTCACAGGCAGCATTTGAGACACTTTCAATCATAGCCTACAATCAGCCCGTCACAAGGGCCAAAATAGAAACCATCCGAGGCGTCAATTCCGACAGCGCCATCACAAGGCTGCTTGAGAGAAATCTCATCAAGGACGCAGGCCGATTGGACGCACCAGGTAAGCCGATCCTTTATGAGACCACTGAAGAGTTCCTAAGGAGCTTCGGATTCAGGTCAGTGAAGGATCTGCCCATCATTGAGCTGGAAAACCTGCAGCAGGAGGAATGAAATCTGAATAATTGGAAAAAATAGCTTTTAGAGCATCCCGGTCATGGATATTGAGGTGGCTTATGCTTTATATAGCTATTTTTCTTATTTCAGCGGTATTATTCATCCTTCTGTTTATTGTGAAAATAAACGCGTCTGTGGAATATATACGCAATGCGAAGGAAGAGTGGATTAAGATTGCATTTTATACTGAGAAAAACCTTCTGCGGTATGAATATGAAGTCCCTTTGCTGAAAAAAGAAGGCAATAAAATTAAGTTCAAGCTGGTCAAAGGTCAAGGCAGGGAAATGCGGGAAGGCACTCCTGAGAATTCGAGGCTAACGCCTGATGATATCATAAAAAAATTCTTCAATGTCAGAGTATATTTTAAGGATCATGCTGATATTATCAAGGATATCAGGAGATATTTAATTAAGAGGAACATACATGTCAGCTTGAACATTGAGCTCAGACATGGGACAGGCGACGCGGCTCAGACCGGTCTGCTATGCGGGTTGTTATGGTCTGCTGCAGGGATTGTGGCTGCTTGGCTTTCGAGACACGTGAAAATATCTGAAAACGACATAAAAATTATACCCTGCTTTGATAAAAAAATATTTGAAGTAAGAGCAAGCTGCATATTTAATGTCAGATTAGTTCATATTATTGTTGTATTGAAAAAAATATACTTAATGAAATATTCAATGAAAATGAAAGCTAAAATGAAGTCGAAAGCCAAAAAAACGATAGGTGGTGAAGTTAGTGCCTGAACAACATCCAATAGAAGCATTGATGACAACGGCAATGCAAAGTATTAAGGAGATGGTGGATGTAAATACAATCGTTGGCGATGCAGTACAATCGCCTGACGGTACCGTAATCATACCGATTTCAAAGGTGACCTTTGGCTTTGCCGCAGGCGGCGGAGAATATAATTTTTCAGGTGGAAGCGAGCAGGAAGCGAGCAGCAATGACAACGATGAGGATGAAACAAAGGAGAAGGCAGGAGAATACCCATTCGCAGGGGGCAGCGGCGCCGGAGTCAGCATTAATCCGGTAGCATTTATGGTAGTTGGAAACGGTCAGATAAAACTGCTGCCTGTGAATATCAATTCTACAGTGGACAAATTGCTGGATCTTGTGCCAGAATTGCTGTGCAAGCTGGAACATATGCTAAAGAAAAAGTCCTCTGGTAAAAAAGAGGCAGAAAAGGAAGACGAGATCGAGTAATATCTTGTATAAGCATTGGGACCCAGGTGAAGAAGCCACAAGCAAACGACTTTATTAAAATATTCAGTTTGCTGTGGCCTTTTTTGTGAAATTATGATATAGTTAGCAGTGATTCGTTTAAAATTTAACGTAGATTATTCTATAAAAAGCTGCCATTAGGAAAGGAAAAAAAGATGTCTGACATCAGACTGCAAAAATTTCTTGCAGAGGCTGGCATTGCTTCAAGACGTAAGGCGGAGGAGCTAATATCACAAGGACGCGTCGAAATCAACGGTCAGGTGGTTAAGACGCCTGGTACAAAAATAAGCGGGTCCGAGAGAATATTTGTAGATGGCAGAGAAATCAAGCATGAGCAGAAAAAGATATATATATTGCTCAATAAGCCCGTTGGATACATTTCCTCAGCAAAAGACCAGTTTTCCAGAAAAACTGTACTGGATCTCGTGGGAACAGTCAAAGAAAGGATTTATCCTGTCGGAAGGCTTGATTATGACACCTCTGGGCTGATAATACTTACAAATGACGGCGATTTTGCCAACAAAATGATGCACCCTAAGCATCAGGTGCATAAGGTGTATAGGGCTGAAATCATTGGAAAGCTCAGTGAAGAGGATATAGAAAGCATTACGAAGGGCATGCAGATAGAAGATTACAAGACCTCCCCGGCTAAAGTACATATCGTTAGTGCAGCAGGGGATCGATCAATCATTGAAGTCACAATTCATGAAGGAAAGAACAGACAGGTCAGAAAAATGTTTGAGACACTCGATCACCCCATTATTAGGCTAAAAAGGATAGCGATAGGCTCTATTGGAATCGGTGGACTTGAGGAAGGAAAATGGCGGTATCTGAGCAAAAATGAGATACTGGGACTGAAAAGAACAGCAGTAAAAACTATTGACGCTAAGTAAACTGAATGATACACTGATAGTAATTAGAGGGGAGTAGCTTAAAGCTATAAGGCCAACAATCGGCGCAAAAACGTGCCTGGTTTTATACTCCGAAGTGAAAGCAAGACCTTTAACACATTCAGTGCATACTGGATCACGTTGAAGGTTTTTTTTTAGGATACTATCAGTTATGTGGTTGCATAAATACGGAAGTTATTATATAATTTCATATAATTAGTACCAGGTAATAATTTTGATCAGAACGTGCATTTGTAATAGAAATTAACAGACGAGGTGGAAGATGTATGGGAACAATTGAAAAGATCAATAGCCTCCACGTCCGCAGACAGGCAGTAGAAGCGGGAGGCGGCGCCGACAAGATCGACAAGCAGCATGAGTCGGGAAAGCTGACGGCCAGAGAAAGGCTTGAAAAGCTATTCGACGAAAATTCTTTTGTTGAAGTTGATGCATATGTGGAAACAAGAGCGATCGACTTTGACATGCAGAAAAAGAAGATACCGGGCGACGGTGTTGTGACAGGTTATGGAACAATCGATGGAAGACCGGTATTTGTGTCATCACAGGATTTTACAGTGATTGGCGGCTCTCTCGGGGAAGCACATGCCCGAAAGATTACAAAGGTCATGGACATGGCGATGAAGGTCGGAGCACCATTTATAAGCATGAATGATTCCGGCGGTGCAAGAATTGAAGAAGGTATTGACGCACTAAGCGGATATGGCGACATTTTCTTCAAAAACACTCTTGCTTCAGGTGTTATCCCGCAGATTTCAGTTATAATGGGGCCTTGCGCCGGTGGAGCAGTATATTCTCCTGCCATAACGGATTTCATTTTTATGGTGGATAAAACCAGTTACATGTTTATCACAGGTCCGCAGGTTATCAAGTCCGTTACCGGCGAAGACGTCACCTTTGAGACTCTTGGCGGTTCCGAGGTTCATAATGCGACCAGCGGCGTAGCACATTTCAGAAACAGTAATGAGGAAGAATGCCTCAAAGAAATCAGAAGACTTATAAGCTTCCTTCCTGACAATAATCTGACGGATTCTCCGGCTCTGATGACAAATGACGATCTTAACAGGATCGACGAAGGTCTCCTTGAACTGATTCCTGACAATTCAAATAAGCCATATGATATCATGGATATCATTACAAGGGTTGTAGATAACGGCGATTTTCTTGAGGTGCACAAGTACTTTGCGCGGAATATTGTGGTTGGATTCGGAAGATTGAACGGTAAAACAGTTGGAATTGTTGCTAATCAACCGAATGTTATGGCCGGTGTGCTTGATGTCAATTCAGCTGACAAGGGCGCCAGATTCATCCGTTTCTGCGATGCTTTCAACATCCCGATCGTCTCATTTACCGATACGGCAGGGTATCTCCCGGGGACCGGTCAGGAGTACAGCGGTGTTATCAGACATGGTGCGAAGTTATTGTATGCATTTTCTGAAGCAACTGTCCCCAAGATTAATGTTATTGTCAGGAAAGCATATGGCGGAGCGTATATCGCGATGAACAGCAAGCACTTAGGCGCTGACATGGTGTTCGCGTGGCCGAGCGCAGAGATTGCTGTAATGGGTCCCGATGGTGCTGCCAACATAATTTTCCGTAAGGAAATTGCTGCGGCGGAGGATGCGATTGCTGCAAGGGAGCAGAAGATCGAGGAGTACAGGAGTAAATTCTCAAACCCGTATGTTGCGGCCTCCAGAGGATATGTAGATGATGTCATCGATCCTGCAACTACTCGCGGCAGGCTGATTAATGCTCTTGAAATGCTTTCCGGCAAACGAGAGAACAGACCGGCTAAAAAACATGGAAACATACCGCTTTAATTGGGAGGTGCAGATCATGGCTGTATATGAAAACAGTGTAATCAATGAAGAAATTCTAGCTGCGATAGCAGCGGCAATCGCCGCAATGGAGACAAGGCCGGGCTATAAGCTGGTCGTACGTTCCATGAGGCAGGTACCCCTGTCATCCCCGACCTGGAATACAACAGGCAGAATAGAGCGGTTGAATCGTGATTTAAACTCATAAAATATTTGGTTAAAATATTATGTCAGGAGGATCTTGTTTATGAAAAAGTTTTTGATAAAAGTAAATGGAAATCAGTATGATGTTGAAGTGGAAGAGGTACGCGATGGGTCAGTTCCGGTTTATACCCCTGTAGCAGCACCTGTCGTTAGCGCTCCTGCGCCTGCAGCTCCAGTTGCTGCTCAAGCACCCGCCGCGGCACCCGCTGCACCTGCTGCAGAGCAAAAGCCAGTAAGCAGTGGTGCAGAAGGCTCAGTCAAGGTCACCGCACCGATGCCAGGTACAATACTGAAGGTTGTCGCAAAGCCGGGAGATCCTGTTAAGAGAGGCACTGTGCTTGTCATACTGGAAGCAATGAAAATGGAAAATGAAATCGTTGCTCCATCCGATGGCGTAGTAGCATCTATTAATGTGACCAGAGGCGCTTCCGTAAACGCGGGTGATTTGCTGGCATCCTTGAATTAAGGGGGTAAAAATAATGAGTAGGGTTAAAATAACAGAAACAGTATTGCGAGATGCACATCAATCTTTGATTGCTACTCGTATGACAACAGAAGATATATTACCAATTGTCGAGAAGCTTGACAATATAGGCTATAATTCATTGGAATGCTGGGGCGGAGCTACCTTTGATTCATGTCTGCGTTTTATGAATGAGGATCCATGGGAAAGATTGAGGAAAATTAAAAGCAGAGCGAAAAAGACGAAACTCCAGATGCTACTTAGAGGGCAAAACCTCCTTGGCTACAAGCATTACGCCGATGATGTCGTATCATATTTTGTACAGAAATCAATCGCTAATGGTATCGATATCATCCGTATCTTTGATGCGCTCAATGATGTTAGAAATATTGAAGCATCCATCAAAGCATGTAAAAAAGAAGGCGGGCATGCACAGGGAACAGTGAGCTACACAGTCAGTCCTGTTCATAATCTTGAGCTGTTTGTGAAGGATGCCAGAAAACTGGTTGAAATGGGCGCGGACAGCATATGTATAAAGGATATGGCCGGATTGCTTCTGCCGTATTCGGCATATGATCTTGTAAAGGCTCTTAAAGAGTATATCAAGGTCCCGTTGCAGATTCACACCCACTATACCAGCGGCGTTGCATCCATGACATATATGAAAGCCATAGAGGCAGGCGCGGACGTGGTCGACTGTGCGATATCACCTATGGCAATGGGTACATCTCAGCCACCAACGGAGCCTTTGGTTGCGACACTGAAAGATACTGAATTTGATACCGGACTGGATCTGAGTAAGCTGACGGAGATTGCTGAATACTTCAGACCCATCAAGGATAACTATGTAAAGTCCGGACTGCTTGACACCAAAGTTATGGGCGTCGATGTTAATGCATTGATTTATCAGGTTCCCGGCGGAATGCTTTCCAATCTGGTTTCCCAACTGAAACAGGCAGGGAAGTCAGACCAGTATGAAGAAGTACTTAAAGAGGTTCCCAGAGTGAGAGAAGACTTTGGATATCCTCCGCTTGTAACGCCAACAAGCCAGATCGTCGGAACGCAGGCTGTAATGAATGTCATAACCGGTGAGAGATATAAAATGGTGCCTAAGGAATCCAGGGCGCTTGTCAAAGGTGAGTACGGAAAGACTCCAGCACCTATCCCTGAAGCAATCAAAAAGAAGATACTTGGAGATGATGAGCAGATTACATGCAGGCCTGCAGATCTGATACAGCCTGAGCTGGACAATATCAGAAGCCAGATCGGACAGTATATCGAGCAGGATGAGGATGTACTATCCTATGCATTGTTCCCGCAGGTTGCTGAAAGCTTCTTCAAGCTTCGCCAGGCTGAAAAATACAAGATCGACGGTACGATTGTAGATTATGAGACAAAGGTTCATCCAGTGTGAAGTGAATTAGGTCGTTATAAATAAAGCAGATAGAAAAATATAGGGTGAGAGCAGTAAACTCTCACCCTATATTTATGTAATGCACCAATAACCATTATACTTCAATTTCGCCTTCTCTGAATTTTGTAAGATAGTTCATACAATAGTCATCCGCTCCTAATAAAGCTTCAGTGGCATATATAAATGACATAAGCTTCTTATTAAGAGGATCAAGGATTGCTCCGTCCATTCCGGCACTCATTGCCGCAACAAGAAATGTCTGATTCATTAATTTGCGAGCGGGAAGGCCATATGAAACATTGCTAAGCCCACATGTGATATGCACCCCGGGGAATTCAGACTTAACCTTACGTATCGTCTCAATTGCAACAACTCCATAGTGTGAGCCGGTTCCAATCGGTCTAACCATTGGATCAATATAAATGTTATCTAGTGGAAGACCCTCTTTTGTAAGCTTTTCAATAAGTCTTTCTGCAATTGCGACCCTGTCATCCACTGTTTCCGGCATACCTGTATCATCCATACATAAGGCAATGATACTTGTATTATACTGTATTGCAAGAGGCATAATTGCATTATATCTTTCTGATTCTTCCGTTATGGAGTTAATTATCGGCTTAGGATTCTTGTTTACCTTAAGAGCTGCTTCTATGGCCTTTGGGTTAGGTGAATCAATGGAAAAAGGCGCATCCGTCACTTCCTGGACTGTATTAACAAGCCAGACCAGTCTGTCAGGCTCATCCTCCAGAAACATACCAGCGTTTACATCGATATAGGTCGCGCCTGCATTATACTGCTTTAATGCCAGATCCTTGATTACGGCGGCATCATAATTCTCCATTGCAGGCCTTATTGATTTGAGGGTGCTATTTAATTTTTCTCCGATAATAATCATAATCATTGCCTCCTTATGAACACTTAGAATAATCCAGATATCCTTCCCGCAGAGTCTACATCAATTCCTTCAGCCGCAGGAACCTTGGGCAGACCCGGCATTGTCATAATATCACCAGTCATAACAACTACAAAACCAGCACCGGCTGATACCTTAACACTTCTGACGGATAAACGGAAGTTCTTAGGCCACCCAAGCTTTTTTGGATCGTCGGAAAGCGAATACTGTGTCTTTGCCATGCATATAGGAAGATTCTTAAAGCCCATTTCTTCTATCTTTGAAATCTCTTTAATAGCTGCGGGTGAAAAATCGACACCTTCTCCGCCATAAATCTTTTCCACAATTGCTTCAATCTTTTCCATTAAAGAAAGATCATCCTCGTATACATACTTGAATTTGCTGTTACCTTCATCTATCAGCCGTATAACCTCTTCTGCCAGTTCCACTCCGCCTTCACCGCCTTTGGCCCAGACTTCCGACAGGGCAACATTGGCTTCGTACAGCTTGCATTTATCCTCGATCAGCTTCAGTTCAGCTACAGTATCCGTAGGGAATCTATTAATGGCAACAACTGCAGGAAGGCCAAACTTATCAGTAATATTCTCGATATGCTTTAGAAGGTTGGGAATACCTTTTTCAAGAGCCTCCAAATTTTCTGCTGAAAGCTCGGATTTTTGCGCTCCTCCGTGATGCTTCAGAGCCCTTACGGTTGCTACGATAACGACAGCGGATGGTTTGAAGCCTGCAGTGCGGCACTTTATATCCAAAAACTTCTCCGCGCCGAGGTCAGCTCCAAAACCGGCTTCCGTCACCACATAATCGCCAAGCTTGAGCGCCATTTTTGTAGCCATGATGCTGTTGCAACCATGTGCGATATTTGCAAATGGCCCGCCGTGTATAAAAGCCGGAGTATGCTCCAAAGTTTGTACAAGATTTGGTTTTAAAGCATCTTTTAACAGAGCGGCCATGGAACCTTCAGCTTTTAACTGCCCGGCAGTCACCGGTTTATCATCTCTTGTATAACCAATAATAATGTTTCTTAGCTTTTCCTTCAGGTGATCCAGGTCTTTTGACAAGCATAGAACAGCCATTACTTCCGAAGCGACAGTAATGTCAAAGCCGTCCTCACGAGGAACTCCATTGGTTTTTCCGTTTAAACCGTTAACAATAAATCTAAGCTGCCTGTCATTCATGTCCATGCATCGTTTCCAAGTAATTCTTCTTTGATCTATCCCTAGCTGATTACCTTGATAAATATGGTTGTCGATCATCGCAGCCAGTAGATTGTTTGCGGCTCCAATGGCATGCATATCTCCAGTAAAATGCAGATTAATGTCCTCCATAGGAACAACCTGTGCATATCCGCCTCCTGCCGCACCTCCCTTAACACCGAAAACAGGCCCCAGAGACGGTTCTCTAAGGGCTATAATTGTCTTTTTGCCAATCCTGTTTAGGGCATCTCCCAGGCCTACAGTGGTGGTTGTCTTTCCTTCTCCGGCAGGAGTAGGCGTTATTGCTGTAACAAGTATAAGCTTGCCATCCTTTTTATTTTCAAGTCCTTTTAGGATATTATAGTTGATCTTCGCCTTATACTTACCATAATACTCCAGATGCTCCGAGCCGATTCCTATGCCGCGGGCAATATCCTCAATCGGCTTTTGTTCTGTACTCTGAGCAATTTCAATGTCACTTTTGATTATCATATTCAGCCTCCTTAATATTTCGCACTTATCTTTATATCGGTGTTTTTCTTTTGTTTATATAGAAATGAGAGCCAGTATATTGCGCCAATAAAGATAGAACCTCCCGCGATGTTCCCCAATGTGACCGGAATAAGATTCTTTACAAAGAAATTATACCAGTTTAATGCATCAAGCATCTCTTGCGTCAAACCCATCGTAATGGCTGCATCCGTCCATGAAGGATTTGCTTTTGCAAGTATTCCTGCCGGAATATAATACATATTTGCGATGCTGTGCTCAAATCCTGATGTAATGAAGAGCCATATCGGGAAAAATATAGCCAGCAGTTTTCCGGTAACATCTTTAGCGGCAGATGCCATCCATACAGAAATGCAAACCAGGCAATTGCACAAAAGCCCCATGAAGAAGGCATTAACAAAGGACAAACTTACTTTATACGATGCAGTTTTAATTGTAAAGCCTCCAAGTAAACCATCTGAGAAATTAAATTGGCCGGATAAAATGATAAACAGAACAATGAGCATGGATCCAATGAAATTGCCTGCATACACGAAAAACCAGTTCCGTAAAAGTCCCGACCACTTTGATCTTCCGTCAAGGCAGGAGACGACGATGAGCATATTGCCGGTAAAAAGCTCGGCGCCCGTTATAATAACCATCATGAGTCCTGTAGCAAAAAGTGCGCCTGCCAATGCTTTCGCAACACCGACGGATTTAATAGTATGAATTGCCGCATTGGAGCCTTGCGCCGCAAAAGCTATGAAAGCGCCGCCGAGAATACCAAGCAGCAGCATCTGATAAGTAAAAAGATTTGTCTTCTTACAGCCTGTTTCAACATAATTTTTTGTAATAACATCCGGTTGAGAATATAAGCTATCTATGCGAACCATCCCTTTTTTATTTTACTAGACAGATTTATACTTTAATTATACCATGATTATTTCGTTAATAATCTCAGGAATTATCTCGAACAAATCACCAAGCACCGCAATATCTGCTATTTGCATCATCGGTGTATCCGGTGTCTTGTCGATAGCGACGATCAAGTCACATGATTGCATTCCGACCAGATGTTGTATTTGTCCTGAAATGCCGCATGCAATGTAAACCTTGGTCTGAACTGTCTGACCTGTCTGACCGACCTGATGGGTATAAGGAATCCAGCCCGCATCAACGGCGGCACGGCTTGCCCCAACAGCGCCGCCTACTCTTGCTGCAAGCTTACGAAGAAGCTCAAAACCCTCCGGGCCCTTTACACCTCTTCCGCCTGAAATAATGATCTGGGCGTCGCCTAGATTTACAGCGGTCTCAGTGCTGTGAATCATTTCGACGATTCTTTTTATTTTTTCTACATCGCTATCCTCAACATTTTCACAAATGATTTCGCCGGTTCTTCTCGAATCAGGAGTTAAGGCTTTCATAACTCTTGGGCGCACGGTAGCCATCTGAGGTCGGTGATTTGAGGTGCGAATGGTCGCCATAATGTTTCCGCCAAAAGCAGGCCTTGTCTGTAGCAAATCACCGTTATCTGGATCTATACCAAGCTCGGTGCAATCCGCTGTTAAACCGCAGTTTGCTTTGATTGCAACACGCGGTATCAGAGCGCGTCCCCTTGCAGTAGCAGCACATATAACGATTTCCGGTTTATACTTATCTATTAGCCTTATCATAACATTTGCTTCTATTTCATCAATAAACCCTGAAAGTCTTATATCATCGACTGCAATTACCTTATCCGCACCAAATGCAAAAAGCGAATCAGACTGTCCGGCAATTCCATGTCCCATTACAACCACCCAAACCTGGGAGGAGCGTGCATCAGCCAGAGCTCTTGCCGCACTTATAAGCTCATGTGTGGAAGGCTGAATCTTTCCGGAAAGAACCTCGGCTACAACCCACACATTTGAGTATTTTGACTTTTCGGCACTACTAGATATTTTCATTTCGTTCCCTCCAATTACAAAATACTACGAAATCTTAGTTCTTTTACAAGCTGCTTTGCACAATCCCTTGACGCGCCCTCAATCCTCTTTGCAACAGTATCTCTTGACGGAGGAGGCGCAGTTTTTACAACTCTTGTAGGTGAACCATCCAGTCCCAATTTATCTATTTCCGCTCCAATATCACACGGCTTCCATACCGGTATATCCATTTTGGCAGCAGCAAGCCGACGTTTAAGAGAGGGGATGCGAGGTGTATTGATATCCTTTACTACAGTCAACACGGCTGGAAAATCCAGTTCACATACGTCATATCCATCCTCGCGCATTCTTCTAACTTTTATTCCTTTAGAATCCACAGCGTCAACCTTCATTACATAAGTCGTCTGAACCCAATCCAGGTGTGCCGCAATACCAGGGCCTACCTGTGCGGTATCACCGTCGACAGCCTGCTTTCCGCATATAACCAGATCAACATTACCAATTTTTTCAATAGCTTTTGAAAGCGCGTAGCTTGTAGCCCATGTATCAGAGCCGCCAAATGCTCTGTCGCTTAACAGGATTGCACTGTCGGCGCCAACAGATATTGCTTCGCGTAAGCTTTGCTCAGCCTTCTCGGGACCCATTGAAAGAACAATTACTTCTCCGCCCATTTTTTCACGAAGCTGAACAGCTTCTTCAACCGCATAGGTATCAAAGGGGTTTAGAATCGCTTGTAACCCTTCGCGCACAATTCTTTTCGTTTCCGGATCAATTTTTGCTTCGCTGGTTGCGGGTACCTGCTTGATACAAACTACGATTTTCATGATAACCTCCCTGGTTTAGAGTTATTTCCATGTATCCTTTATCAGCGGATATTGTGTCTTGAATCCCAGAAGTGATAAGTAGACGCCAACTGAAGGATAAAGGCTATGGAGCTTCTTTAATGTTTTAATAGGATCAAAATGGGTATTTTCAGGTATCTCATAGCCGACTGCTTCTGAAAGAAGAGAGATTCTTTTACTCATCCATGCTTCGATGAAAACAGGTATGTCCTTATATTTCTCCAACAGCTCATCAACAATTTTATTTTTTTCAATAATTGGCTGAGTTATTATAAAATCCGCGCCTGCAGCTAATTTCCTTTGCAGCTTTTCGAATTCATGCTCCGGAGGTTCATAAGGGTTAAAAGCCACCCCTAAAACAAATGTATCCGGGTACTCATCCTTTATATATCTTAACAATTCAACAGCAGTAACTGATTCCACTCTGCCATCGGCTCTCACATCAGAGGGCTGAAGTTTCGGTAAACGCTCCGAGCCGTCGCCGCTTATTATCAAAAGATACTTAATGCCTCTTGATTTGCACGTGTCCAGAATGTTGTGCAAATCCTCTTTAGTATGAAATGTATTAAGGTGAATCATTACCTGTTCAGGATTTACATCAAGCTCAAGTTCTTCTATCATTTCGGTGCCTTGAAAAGAGAGATGGCCCATTGCATTATCTGTAATACATGCACAATAACCGCTTTCCATTACTTTATTGTATTTTTGGGCAAATAGCTCCAAATCTGCTTCCAGCTTTTCAGAATTCTGTTTTGGAGGAAGGATCTCAACATGATACATTTTGTTATTAATATGGCCTTGCATCATCATACCACCTTTTTCAAATTGTTTGGATATGTGCATTATTCGAGCCTTAGTTAAAATTATATTGGATATAAAATTTAATACAATAAATACAGCTAAACACCGTAAAAGAATACAAAAAATGAGGATATATTAATAAATTGAACAGTTGTTATGCAAATAAATTAAGTTTTCCCGGTTACTAAACACTCTGAGTATTTTTACCTCATTACCGGGATAGATCCTTCTGCCGCATTTCATGCAAGAATAGGAGCAGGAGCACATTCCACCATATGAAATTTCAGGTGCAATCCCCTCAAGTCGTTGCCAGCTTGGCCATCCCACCTTGCAAAGCTTGATTCGGTTGTCGTAATCCGCGTAGACCCAGCGAAGCAGCTTGTGAAAGTGGAATGGGTATCGGGTGTAATTAATGTATTGCCAGGGTAATCCTAAGCTTTGTGTATAGAGCTCGAAAGTTTTCTCTACGACCTCCTGAACTCTTCCGGTGATTTGTGTGCAGTACGAGGTATAATTATTATCACTAAGCCATTTCTTCAGGCGGTCGAACATATACCCCCTGCATATCTCAATGACCTCGCCTTTTTGAGGAAGAAGGTTTTCAAAGGCCTTTGAGACGATTCTCACTACCTCGTCAAGATAAAGCTTTCTCTTGAAATTCTCTTTGCTGTAAAGATTTACAGGAATGATATCAAAATAGTATTCATTTGTTTCCGGACGGTATATGCCGATGCAGGTCCCGCCCACAAAGCTGCCGCTCCCGGCATCATCAATCTGAAGCATAATTCCTCCGCTGGAAAAAGCTTGGACCTTTTAATATCGCGATTTAACATGATATAATTTGGCCATATTATATTATCATGTCAGGAATAACACTGGTTGATACACATTGGGGCAAAGGATTACTTGATTTTTATCATCCGGAAGGGTAAGATTGTAGAAGAATGCTGCTATGGAGGAAGGTATGGAAAACAACAGTCATGACATGGTCAAACGAATTCAGACAAAAATGCCTGAAATGAGCAAAGGGCAGAAGCGTATAGCGAATTATATTATAAATCATTATGAAAAAGCTGCATTTATGACTGCTGCAAAGCTTGGCGAGATGGTTGGCGTCAGTGAATCCACTGTAGTAAGGTTTGCCATCGAGCTTGGGTATGAGGGCTATCCGAAGCTTCAGAAGGTTCTTCAGGAGCTAATAAAAAGCAAGCTGACCTCTGTACAGAGAATTGAAGTCTCGTCTAACAGGATCAGTGAAGACAATGTCTTGAAAAGCGTATTGCAATTAGATATGGAAAAAATAAAGCTTACCATGGAAGAAATCGAACAGGAAAGCTTTAATGAGATTGTCGAGTGCATTTTGAACGCAAAAAAAATATATATTCTCGGTGTCAGAAGTTCTGCGCCGCTGGCGAGCTTTCTTGGGTTCTATTTTAATTTGATCTTCGACAATGTCAGATTGGTTCACACCACCAGTGTCAGTGAAATGTTCGAGCAGATCCTAAGAGCGTCGGAGGGAGATGTTGTCATCGGCATCAGCTTCCCAAGATACTCAAAGAGGACTACGAAGGCTATGCAATTTGTAAAGAGCCAGGGGGCAACTGTCATTGCTATTACTGACAACAGAGAGTCGCCGCTTGCAAATAATGCGAATCATTGCATCACTGCAAGAAGCGACATGGCCTCCTTTGTTGATTCGCTCGTTGCACCTCTCAGCGTTATTAATGCGTTGATTGTTGCAATTGGTATGAGGAAAAAAGAAAGTGTTTACAATACGTTTGAGAAGCTTGAAACTATTTGGGACGAATATCAGGTCTATGAGAAATACGATATTATCGAACCACACAGGAAGGTGGATTATTGAGCAGCAAAGTAATTGTTATAGGAGCAGGGGCAGCGGGATTGATGGCTGCATGGAAGGCCGCTGAACGCGGCCTGGAGGTCTTGCTCCTGGAGAAGAATGACCGGGTCGGGAAGAAAATATTGATCAGCGGCAAGGGACGATGCAATATTACGAACAGTACCGATATCGAAGGCTTAATCCAGAATACTCCCGGCAACGGGAATTTTTTGTATTCATCCTTTTATACATTCTCTAATGATGATCTGATAAGACTGCTTAATGATGAAGGGCTTGAGACGAAAGTAGAACGAGGTGGACGTGTCTTTCCCGTATCGGACAGATCAAAGGATGTCGTTCGGGTTCTTCAGAGGCTGGCAGAAAATAGTGGAGTGGATATACGCCTGAATATGGTCGTGGATTCGATTGTGACGAAGGAAGGAGCCGTCACAGGTGTCCGGTTAAAAAACGGCAGAGTGCTTGAGGCTGCGTCTGTGGTGCTTGCGACAGGGGGAGCATCTTATCCTGCTACCGGTTCGACGGGCGACGGATACACTATGGCCGGAAAACTGGGACACAGCATAGTGCCGCTGAAGCCGTCACTGGTACCTTTGGTGGTAGCCGAGAAATGGATCGGTGAGCTCCAGGGACTTTCACTTAAAAATATTTCCATAACTATGACAGAAAAGACCGGCAGAAAAATATACAGTGATTTCGGCGAAATGCTTTTTACCCATTTTGGTGTCTCCGGACCGGTTATTCTGAGCGCAAGCCGCCACATCCTTCCATATAATTATAAGAATGTCACGTTGGCAATTGACCTGAAACCGGCACTGAATGAAGAAACGCTGGATGCAAGGGTTCAGAGAGACTTTGAGAAGTATTCGCGAAAACAGTTTAAAAACAGTCTGGATGACCTTTTGCCGCAGAAATTAATTCCCGTGATCATCAAATTGTCAAAGATAGATGGAGAAAAACCCGTTAATCAGATCACAAAAGCGGAAAGAAGATTATTGGTGCTGCTGCTTAAAAATTTCACTTTGGAGATAACAGGCGCGAGACCCATCTCTGAGGCTATTGTGACAGCCGGCGGAGTTAGTACTAATGAAATCAATCCATCAACTATGGAATCCAAGATAGTAAAAGGGCTATTTTTTGCCGGAGAGGTAATCGATGTGGACGGATATACAGGGGGCTTCAACCTTACAATTGCTTTTTCCACAGGCGTTATGGCCGGCTTGAACTGTTAAAATGGCGCCGCTCAGGCGATACCAGCGCTGTTTATTTCGGTTGTATTTCCAAGCACATACAGTAGCGATTCCCATCCAATAAGTATACGTTCAGGGTAAGAAGTCATGTCTCACGGGTTGTCCAGTGTCTCCTCAATAGCATCAGTGCTATGTAGCAGGCCGTAGAAGCAGGAAACACAACCTCCACAAACAGCGCCGGCATCGATCAAATAGTCACATATATTGTATGACCGGGCTCCAGAGAGTGCATAATACAAATAAAGATAAATTTGGAGCTGGTTGCATGAGAACAGTGTTGTTTGAACGATTCTTAATATGGTTCAGCCTTGCGGTTTTTCTGGTATTGATCGCTGTACAGGCTGCTATGATTCATCCCGGCATTAAGTCCGTCTTTTTTTATGAACAGATAGATGGAAGTCCTCTGTCATCTGAGGTTTATCTCTACGTTCCATGCAAAATGGAGCTGCAGCTTGTTAATATGGGGCAATGTCCTGCCCTAAAGGTGCTGGTGAATGGAGAAGAAGAAGATTTTTTCAAGGGAAAAACTGTACTGCTTGATTTGAAGGATGGCGATGTTGTGCAGCTTGATGGCTGCAATGTACCGGTGCAGGCGCAGGTGCAAATCAGTGCGGTAAGTCAGAACATAACAGGACTTCTTGGAAAGAGGTTTGTTGTAACAAATGGCATTATTGCAGTTGCAAATATAAGCGCTGCCGGCACATGAGAAATCATAGCCGGATAATATCCTTGATCCTTCATAGTGTCCACATGGCAAAACTTCTGATCAGTAACAGTAACCGCATGGACTTTATCCGAAATAAACAATCATATTGTACAATTAACATTATTCCTATATAATAATAAAGAAGTTTTTGAGAGGAATAGGAAAATGTCAGATAACAGCAGGGAAATTAGCGGCAAAGTATACGGAAGCAGAGATATAGCAGCTGCTGCAGTGCGTATTGCACTCACTGCGGACAGGGCTGAGGAAAAGCAATTGCAAGCCGATTTTTTGCAGCATGGGATCCATACTGCTGCAGTGGACTACGGAGGAGAGTTTATCAACTCTGTGATGAAAATTGTTGAAAGAGCTGTTGTATCTTCTAAGCGTGAAGGTGTGATTATCGACAGCCACGCAGAGGAGGGCGCTGTAGCCGGAGCCACAAGAGAAGCTCTGACGCAGATTATGCCTAAGGCTCTTGGGCTGAATGTGGGCGGAAAGATCGGAATCGCCAGGTATAAGGATCATATCAGTGTCTCCATATACTTTGGGATTGGTCTGCTTCATCTGAATGAGGTGGCGATCGGACTTGGACACAGGGTTGTGTAGAATGGCAGAATGGGAGTGATATTTACTGATGGTCAGGGCGATCAGAGGGGCAACCACAGTAAAAGCAAACGAGAAACAGGAAATTCTAGATGCTACAAGAGAACTGCTTCGTGAAATGGTAGAGCAAAATGGAATTCTGAAGGAAGAAATCATCAGCATATTTTTTTCCATGACAACGGATCTAAATGCGGTATTTCCTGCAGTAGCCGCCAGAGAGATGGGGTGGGACAGGATCGCGATGATGTGCACGCATGAGATCGATGTTCAAGGAAGCTTAAGGGGCTGTATCAGGGCATTAATGCATGTTAATACCAATAAGGAAAATGACGGGTTGAAATATATCTATTTAAAGGAAGCTAAGGTGCTCAGACCTGATCTTTCTGAATAATGTAACTACGGAGGATGAACTGATTGACACCAATCAATATTGCCATTGACGGACCGGCGGGTGCAGGAAAGAGCACAGTAGCCAAGGCGGTTTCCAAAGAACTGGGCATCATCTATCTAGATACGGGGGCAATGTACCGGACGGTAGCATTGAAGGCTATATTATCCGGTATTGATACAAAAGACGAGGCGGGACTTTCCGAGCTTGTCAAAGATATTGATATCCGTATCAATTACCATGGAAATGAACAAAGAATATTATTGGATGGAAAAGATGTTACAGAAAATATTCGGACTGCCGATGTATCAATTGGCGCGTCAAATGTTGCGGTGATTCCCGCAGTCAGGCTCAAAATGGTTGAACTGCAGCGAGAAATTGCAGCCCAAAACGACGTGGTAATGGATGGGCGCGATATCGGGACATATGTGTTGCCGGACTCAAGGTACAAGTTTTTTCTGACAGCTTCACTGGAAGAACGGGCAAAAAGAAGATATTATGAGATGATAGAAAAGGGAATGTCTGTTGCAACAATCGATGATGTAAAAAATGACATTGCCTATAGGGATAAAAACGACAGCACTAGAGCCCTTGCACCTTTATTAAAAGCGCAAGACGCTTTGGAAATCGATACAACCCATCTGAATCCGACTGAGGTTATCGAAACAATTTTATCCTGTATTAAAAATAAAAACGAATGAATGGTGCCCAGTAATGAGAGCTTTCGCGAGATTTATCACTGTAATAGCATTAAATTTGTTCTTCAGAGTTGAAGTGATCAACCGTGAGAATTTTCCGGCAGAGGGTCCTGCACTTTTTTGTGCGAATCACAATTCAATGCTGGATATGTTTTTTCTTGGTGTGAACATTGACAGATGGATTTATTGGATGGCAAAGGAAGAGCTTTTTAAAAATCCGGTTTTAGGGTATTTAATCAGAAAGCTTGGCGGATTTCCCGTAAAAAGAGGAACAGGTGACGTGGAAGCAATCAAACATGCATACAAGCTTCTTGAACAGAATAAGGTTGTCGGAATATTTCCTCATGGTACAAGGATCAATCCGTCAAAAATTGAGACGGCCAGAATAAAATCAGGTGCGGCCATGATCGCAGTAAAATCAGGAGTTCCGATAATTCCCGCGACAGTATGCGGCAATTACAGGTTATTCAGCAAAATGAAAGTCATATACGGAGAACCGTTTATTATAGAAAAACGGGATAGTAAGCTGACAAAGGAAGAGCTTAACGAAATCAGCAGAGATATTATTAAGAGAGTGTATTTGCTTTCGGAGGTAGGGACGTGAAGATCATCCTGGCAAAAACAGCAGGATTTTGCTTTGGCGTAAATAATGCCGTCAGTATTGCATATAACCTGTTGGAGAATAAACAAGACAAAATTTACATGCTTGGCTCAATCATTCATAATGAGCAGGTTGTGGATGATCTGAAGCAAAAAGGGATTATTAAGATATCAGACATATGTGAGGCTGATGAAGAAGGTAAGATTATAGTCAGGGCACACGGCGTTTCGCCCGATATATATGAAGAGGCAGGAAACCGTCATCAGAGAATCATTGACGCAACCTGTCCGTACGTCAACAAAATACAAAAACTGGTCAGCGAAAAGCAAAAAGAGGGATATACAATTGTCATTGCGGGGGACAGGAACCATCCCGAGGTACAGGGAATCAACGGGTGGTGCAGCAATAAAGCTCTGATAGCCGATAATCCTGATGAAGTGGAACTTTTTCCTGACATTGAGGAACCTGTGTGCCTGGTTGCCCAGACAACGATAACAAAAGAAAAATTTGAAAGTATTTATTATAAATTAAAAGAAAAATGCAAAAACGTCTTAAAATTTGATACAATATGTAATGCGACCAGCAGCCGACAGGAAGAAGCTGCGGAAATTGCCAGGATATCGGATATGATGCTGGTGATAGGAAGTAAAAAGAGTTCGAATACACAAAAGCTGGTTGAGATTTGCAAGAAGTACTGTGTGGAAACTTATTTAATTGAGACGTACGGTGATTTGCCACCGATAAATATACAGAAAATAAAAACGCTGGGTATTACAGCCGGAGCATCTACACCGGAACGCATAATTGAGGAGGTTATTGAAAAAATGGATGAATTAAATAAACAGGAGAATGAGCTGAGCTTTGAGGAAGCATTTGAGAGTTCGATTGTAACACTCAGAAGCGGTGAAGTTGTCAAGGGCAAAATCATCGGCTACAACAATGCAGAAATCTATGTGGACCTTGGCTACAAGTCAGACGGGATCATTCCGGTTGAGGAGTATACCGACGATCCTGATTTCAAACCGGAGACAACTGTAAAGATCGGTGATGAAATTGAAGTTTTCATTGTCAGAGTAAATGACGGCGAAGGCAATGTCATGCTTTCCAAGAAAAAGGTAGACTCTATCAGGAGTATTGATGTAGTCGAGGAAGCCTATGAGAATAAGACAGAATTGACAGGCAAGGTCGTTGAGATTACAAACGGTGGCGTCGTAGCTTCTGTCAAGGGTGTCAGGGTATTCATACCGGCTTCTCAGATATCGGAGAGATATGTTAAGGATCTGAACGAGTACCTTAGACAGACAATAACAATGAAAATTATAGAGTTTAATAAGCAAAAGAAGAAGATAATTGGGTCACGAAGAGCTGTCATCGCACTTGACAGAGAGCGTACCGAAAGCACATTCTGGAGCGACATTGAAACAGGGAAGAAGTATGATGGCGTCGTAAAGAGTCTGATGGATTTTGGCGCATTTGTCGATATCGGTGGTGTTGACGGACTTGTTCATATATCCGAGCTTTCATGGACAAAGGTAAAGCATCCCTCTGAAGTGCTTAAAGTCGGTGACAAAGTAGAGGTAATTGTGTTGGAGTTCGACAGGGATAAGAAAAGGATCTCCCTGAGCATGAAAAAGGATGAGGAAAACCCGTGGTTTAATGCCTCTGAAAAATATCAGGTTGGTGACATTGTAAAAGGTAATGTAGTCAGACTTGTGCCCTTTGGAGCATTTATTGAACTGGAAAAAGGCCTGGATGGACTGGTTCATATTTCACAGATATCCAATGCAAGGCTTGCAAAGCCGGGCGACGTCCTGAAGATCGGCCAGGAGGTTGAAGCGAAGATTGTTGAGGTCAATGTCGAGGCGAAGAAGATCAATCTGAGCATCAAGGATGTAAATCCTATTGACCCAGAAAACTATATGCCTGAACCGGTGAAAGAGATCAGCACAAAGGGAGCCGAGATCGAAGAAGCGGTCGAAGAGGCACTTCCGACGGAGCATAAGGAAACCTTAACCAATACTATCGCCGATGCTCTTGAAAAAACTCAGATCGTTGAAAAGGCGGAAGAGGTTGAAGCGCCACAAGAAGCTGCAGAAACTACAGATGATATTATGAAAGCTGAAGATGCAGAATAAAACTGAATTATAACCAATATGGATGAAAAAATGCAAGGCTTAGGTCTTGCTTTTTTTCAATCCATACATATTACCAGATAAAGACAAGAATAAAGGGGAGGATCTGCAATGGATTATGAGGGCTTTAAAACAGAAATAAACAAATTGTCAGATATTAACCTGAGCTTTTACAAAGAAAAACAGATGAAAAGAAGGATAGACTCATTGATCCGCAAGAATGGGTATGAATCTTATAATGATTATGTAGAGCTTCTAAAGACCAATAAAGAGCGCTATAACGAATTCATTAACTACCTAACCATAAATGTATCCGAATTCTATCGAAATCCTGAACAATGGGAAGTATTGAAGAATAATGTTTTCCCTGTACTTCTGAAAAAAAGCAGCAAATTGAAGATATGGAGCGCAGCCTGCTCCACAGGTGACGAGCCATACACATTGGTGATGGTGCTCAATGAGCATATACCTCTCAAG
Organism: Bacillota bacterium; assembly: GCA_023411645.1. Lineage (GTDB taxonomy): Bacteria > Bacillota > Clostridia > Acetivibrionales > DTU013 > JAEYRF01. The sequence continues at coordinate 32,316 of JAEYON010000042.1, forward strand.
GATATAAAAATACTGGCGACGGATATTGACAAGGAAGCACTGAGAAAAGCTAAAGCAGGCGTTTTCAGTGAGAAAAGCCTGGAGAAGCTGCCAAGGGCCTATATTGACAAGTACTTTATCAAGGAAGGCAGTATTTACACTGTAAAGGACGAAGTAAAAAATCAGGTTGAATTTAACCAGCATAACCTTTTAAAGGATTCATATCCGCAAAACTGCGATTTAATCGTATGCAGAAATGTGCTGATTTACTTTACTGAAGAGGCAAAGGTCAAAATCTACACAAATTTCAACCATGCTCTTAGCAAGGAAGGAATACTGTTTATTGGCAGTACTGAGCAGATCATCATGTCGAACCGCTATTTGCTGTCCCCAATGAGAACGTTCTTTTATATGAAGGAAGGCGAGATTTAATATGAGCGGGTCTATGAGAAGAGTCATTTTTCTTGTAGATATGAATGCATTCTTTATCAGCTGTGAAATGACTATAAAACCTGAGCTTAAGGGGCACCCGGCAGCGGTGGCCGGCAACCCGAAGAACAGAACAGGGATTATACTTGCCGCAAATTATGATGCAAGAGCATACGGTGTAAAAACTACCATGCTGATACATGAGGCAAAAAGACTCTGTCCTGATCTGGTTCTAGTCTCACCAACACATGGCTTATATGAGAAGAAATCAAGCGAAGTTATGGAGATCCTTTCGAGATACACCCCTGTTATACAACAGAACAGCATCGATGAAGCATGGCTGGATTTGACCGGCTGTGATATTCTTTTTGGCGAACCTCTGGAGATTGCAAAACGTATTATGGATGATATCAGAAATGAACTGGATCTTTGGTGTTCCATAGGTATTTCTGAAAACAAATTTCTGGCAAAAATGGCTTCCGAATTTAAAAAGCCTCTTGGGATTACCGAACTGTGGGAAAAGGATGTAAAACAGAAGTTATGGCCTCTCAAAGTTGGAGAATTGTATGGGATTGGCAAAACGACTGAAAAAAAGCTCAATATGATCGGAATAATGAACGTTGGTCAGCTGGCAAACTGTGACATGAATATTCTTAAGGGAAACTTCGGCAAATATGGTGAAGAACTTAGAAGATTGGCCAATGGAATTGATACATCTCCCGTGACTCCGCATCCGAAATATGAATCGAAATCCATCGGGCGTACCACCACTCTGCAAAAGGATACGACGGATATTGATTTTGCCCGGTCCGTACTGCTGCGGCTTGCTGAAGAGGTCGGAGAGGAGGCCAGACGGTACGGTTTCAAAGGCAAAACGGTATCGATCGTAATCAGATATGGCGATTTTAAAACTATTACCCGCCAAAAAACGGTTGCTCCTACTTTTTTAACAAAGGAAATATATAAGGCGGGCTGCGAACTTCTGGAAAGAAACTGGGACACGAGAAAACCAGTTCGGTTATTGGGTATCGGACTTGCCAATATTGATGAAGATATGCCTGATCAGATGTCAATATTCGACGTGAATGAGGATCTGCCTGATGAAATCAAACGCGAGGAGAAACTCGAGCTGGCAATGGATGCCATCAGATCGCGCTTTGGCAGCGACAAGCTTAAAAGAGCGAAACTGGTGGACAAGGAAGAGAAAAAATATGGTGAATAAGATTGCATAGGAGCTATCCTCAACCGATTAATAGTAATTGGTTGTTTTCTTACGGCTCGTGCCTTCTCAGGTTCAAGTCCCGTCATGAACGTAAAAAACCGAACTCCGAGGTGAACCCGAAGTTCGGTCTTTTTTGGTGCGGGAAACAGGACTTGAACCTGCACACCCTTGCGAGCTCTAGCACCTGAAGCTAGCGCGTCTGCCAATTCCGCCATTCCCGCATTACACAAATTTCAAAAGGCAATACTCATTCTACTAGAAATGTTGTATAATTGCAAGAGGAAAAATAATTAAATATTGATATCCTTATTTTGTTTTTGGAGGACTAATAGGTTGAACGCTAAACTCGAACTGTTTAAAAAGGAAATTAAGGAAAAAAAGGTTGCAGTCCTTGGGATTGGTATCAGTAACACACCGCTGATTAGATACCTTGGAGATCTGGGAGTTAAGATCACCGCTTTTGACTGCGCACAGGAAAGCGCATTGAAGCCGGCGATGGATGCATTGAAGGGACTCGATATACAATACAGCCTTGGGACGGATTATCTGGAGGAACTTAGTGGTTATGACGTAATTTTCAAGACACCAAAGGTGCGTTTTGATATTCCTGAGCTTCTAAGAGAAGCGGAGGCCGGTGCGGAAATTACTTCAGAAATGGAAGTGTTCTGCAAGCTGTGTCCGGCAAGAATCATTGCGGTGACAGGCAGCGACGGTAAAACGACGACGACAACGCTCATCCACAAGATCTTAAGCCGTCATGGTTATAAATGCTGGCTGGGCGGGAATATCGGCACTCCTCTGCTTGATAAGATCGACGAAATCGATGAAAAGGACATGGTTGTTCTTGAGCTGAGCAGCTTTCAGCTTCACACCATGCGCAACCGAATCCATACAGCCGTAGTTACCAATCTGTCGCCTAATCATCTCGATGTCCATAAATCCATGCAGGAGTATGCAGACGCGAAACGAAACATTTTTCTTTATCAAAACGGAAACGACACTCTCGTGTTGAATTATGACAATGATGTTACCCGTGAATTTGCTCAAGAGGGCCTCGGCAGGATAATCATGTTCAGCAGGCAGCGGGAGCTGGATGAAGGAGTGTTCCTAAGTGGAGAGGACATAATATACAGGAGCGGTAAAAAGGATCAGAAAGTATTGGAACTGAGAGACATTGTTCTTCCCGGTGTACATAATATTGAAAATTACATGGCTGCTATCGCTGCTACGATTGATTTTGCCGACCCAGAGGACATTAAAAACATAGCGTCGACCTTCCGAGGAGTTGAACACAGGTGTGAGCATGTAAGAAATCTGAATGGCGTCAGCTTCTACAACGATTCCATTGGTTCAAGTCCTACACGGACTATAGCAACAATCAATTCCTTCAAGGAAAAGGTCATTTTGATCGCAGGAGGATACGACAAACATATCCCATATGATGAAATTGGCAAACCGTTGGTGGATAAGGTTAAAGGCCTTGTTTTGCTTGGAGAGACTGCGGGGAAGATCGAAAAGGCTCTGAAGGATGAAATTGAAAGAACCGGAAAGGGAACGGATATCCCAGTTATACATTGTTCCACATTGGAGGAAGCAGTAAAAAAAGCATATGAGAGCGCTGCACAAGGTGATACGATAGTTTTATCACCTGCAAGTGCCAGCTTTGATATGTTTAAAAACTTTGAAGAGAGAGGCGTTGCCTTTAAAAACATTGTAGAAAAACTATAGAAGAGAGGAAAAGATATAAATGAATGCAATAGAGATTACCGACTTAAGTAAAACCTACTCGGATTTTTCACTAGACCGTGTCAATCTTACTCTACCGAAAGGCAGCATTTTAGGACTTGTCGGCGAAAATGGCGCGGGTAAAAGCACAACGATAAGGCTTATTATGAACACCATCAGCCGAAGCGGCGGAGAGATTTCCGTACTTGGAACCGATAATCGGTCTGCTAAGTTCAATATGATTAAAGAAGATATAGGTATAGTGCTGGATGAAGCATATTTCCCGGAGGTGCTGACTGCAAGGAATATAAATCTGATTATGAAAAATACATATAGAAACTGGGATGAGCCTTGCTTCTTTGATTATTTAAAAAAGTTTTCCCTGCCTGATAAAAAAGCAATTAATGATTTTTCGCGTGGAATGAAAATGAAGCTTGCAATAGCTGTTGCTCTCTCTCACGATCCAAAGCTGCTCATTCTCGATGAAGCAACAAGTGGCCTGGATCCGATCATACGTGATGAAATTCTGGATATATTCATTGATTTTACGAGAGATGAATCTCATTCTGTCCTTTTGTCCTCCCATATTGTCAGCGATCTTGAAAAAATATGCGATTATATTGCTTTCCTGCACAAAGGGAAATTAATATTTTGCGAAGAGAAAGACAAATTGCTTGAAGAATATAAAATAGTGCGTCTTACAGAAACAGAATTTGAAGCAATCCCCTCCAGTGCGGTTAAGGGTAAAAAGGTAACCGATTACGGTATTGAGGCTTTGATTCACATGAGTCCGGCGTTGAAGCAAATTAAAGCTGAAAAGGCAAGTATTGAAGACATTATATTGTTTCTTGTGAAGGGGGAGAAAAATCAATGAAAGGATTGTTAATAAAAGACTTTTATACATTGACAAAGCAGCTTAAAATATTTCTGCTTATTATTATTCTTTTTGCATTTATGCGGGGGGCTTCAACACAGGCATTTGCTATAGTTTATTCAGCAATGCTGCCACTTACTGCCCTTGCATATGACGAAAGGTCAAAATGGGATAAGCTTGCTGCGATGATGCCATATTCAACCAGTAGTCTGGTTCTTGGGAAATATGTACTTGGATACATTTGCATTGTAGCAGCTACTATACTTTCTTTTATTGTAAATATCATGTTTTCATTGTATTCAAAGGAGCCGGTTAATCCTGATTTTCTAATGGAGATGCTGCCCATTGTATGTATTGCAACGCTTCTTCAGGCAATAAACTTGCCTTTTATGTTTAAAATGGGCGTTGAGAAAGGGCGACTCATATTTTTTGCTTTAATAGCGGTAATCATAATTGGCGGGACAGCTTTTAAAGACAAAATTGAACAATTGGTAAATTTACCGCAAATAAATTTTGGTTCTTTTCTTTTGTTGTTTTCAGTAATTATTAATGTAATATCGATAGCTTTATCAATCAAGATATATAAACAGAAAGAAAATTGACTTAAATCTGAGAAGCTTTTGTGAAGGAGATTACATTCGACTTGTCGAATAACGGTATATGCTAAGATTTGTGAGGTGCTGCAATGAAAATATCTTTTCTGGGTGCTGCAAAAACTGTGACAGGTTCATGCTTTTATATTGAAACTGATAGCTGCAAATTTGTTGTGGACTGCGGTATGTATCAGGGCAGTAATGAAGAGGAGGCCCTGAATCATGAGCCTTTCCCGTTCAATCCGGGTGAATTGGATTTTGCATTGCTGACCCATGCTCATATTGACCACAGCGGACGTATCCCTAAGCTCTATATTGATGGCTTCAGCGGACCAATATATGCAACAAAAGCAACAGCAGAGCTTGCTGCCATCATGCTGTCGGACAGCGGACATATTCAGGAGTTTGAAAATGAATGGGTCAATCGAAAGCGCTCAAGAGCGGGTCTTCCTCCGGTTAAGCCGTTATATACATCTCAGGATTCCATAGACTGTGTCAAGCTCTTCAAAAGTGTAAAATATTTTGAAGATGTAAGAATTAATGACCAAATAAGAGTCCGTTTCAACGATGCGGGGCATATACTTGGCTCCTCCATTGTCGAACTCTGGGTGAAGGAAGCTGGAAAGGAAATAAAAATTGTATTCTCAGGTGATCTTGGAAACAACAACATGCCGATCCTGAGAGATCCTTCAATTATTGACAGTGCAGATTGTTTGATAATTGAATCGACATACGGCAACAGGAACCACATGAACGTGGAGAATAAAATTGACCGCTTTGTCGAGATCATCACCTCAACGATGGAAAAGGGCGGGAATGTTATAATACCTTCATTTGCAGTCGGCAGGACACAGGAAATACTTTATGAACTATTCAAGCAGCGTGAAAAATACGGCGACAAGCTGACTCATCTGTTGGAGATCCCGGTTTATGTTGACAGTCCGTTGGCCGTATCTGCTACAAAGGTTTTCAGAAATAACCTTGATTGCTACGATGAAGAAGCAAGAGCTTATATAGAAAACGGAGATAATCCGCTTGATTTCCCGGGCTTGCGCTTTACACAAAGCGCTGAGGAATCAAAAGCTCTAAATGACAGTAAGGAAAGCCTGATTATTATCTCAGCCAGCGGCATGTGTGACGCTGGAAGGATTAAGCATCATCTCAAGCATAATTTATGGCGGAAGGAGTCTGCCGTAGTATTTGTCGGATATCAGGCAGTTGGAAGCCTCGGAAGAAGGCTGGTAGACGGTGCAAAGAAGGTTAGAATTTTTGGTGAGGAAATTACTGTAAATGCCAGAATCGAAATGATTGAAGGTTTTTCGGGCCATGCTGATCAGGATGGTTTATTAAGCTGGATGAACAAATTTAAAAGTAAGCCGCGCAATGTCTTTCTGGTTCACGGGGAAGAGGAATCCATGAATACATTTGCAGGGCTGATACAGGACGGCTTGAGGATTGATCCATATATTCCTGAACGCGGTGATTCCTTTGTCATTACTGCCGGTGGAGTATTCGAAGCAGAGCTTGCAAGGGCTGCCGTCGGACAGACAACCTCCGGAAGACTCGGACGCAATTTGAGTTACAAAACGCTCGAGATCGTTTCCATGCTTGACAAGATCAAGGATGAACTGGAAGAGGCTTCTGCCATAGTCAGGGATGATCTGAGAAAGGAGAAGAAGGACATCGAGCTGGATGCTTTGATGGAAAAACTGCGTAAGTTTGAAACATACCTTGTAGATATTATAAAATAGTATTATAATATATTTGGTTTACACATCTGTTTTGCAGAATGGCAAGAACGGTAGGTTGGATTAAAAAAATTGGAAGGATGGTAGGGGTATGCTTAAGTATGTCTTTTTAGGTCTGTTTGTTGTTATCATGGTTGTTGTCGGCATCATCAGCAAAAGGAAAGTTAATAGTGTTCAGGATTTCTTTTTGGGCGGCAGGAAAATGGGACCTTGGCTGTCTGCGTTTGCCTATGGCACAACCTATTTTTCAGCGGTTATTTTCATTGGATATGCCGGAAAAATTGGCTGGGGCTTTGGTATTTCCTCCACCTTTATAGGTATAGGAAATGCTTTGATAGGCAGCCTTCTGGCATGGCTTGTACTTGCGAAGAGAACCAGAAGAATGACTCATGAGCTCAATGTTTCCACAATGCCAGATTTCTTTGAAAAGCGTTATAACAGCAAAGCAATGAAAATTGTTACTGCATTGATTATTTTTATTTTTCTGGTGCCGTATTCAGCCTCAGTTTATCAGGGACTAGGCTATCTGTTTGAGAGGACCTTTGGAGTTCCGTTTGTTTACTGTATGGCAGCCATGGCACTTCTAACCGGAGTATATCTGCTGCTGGGTGGCTATGTTGCTACGGCGATTAACGATCTGATACAGGGAATCATTATGCTGATCGGTGTTGCATTTATGATTTTCTTTATACTTTCAAATCCTGCAGTAGGAGGTCTTCGCAGCGGACTGCAGAAATTATCGGAGATACCCGATGTCGGATCCGGACTGGTAAGCGCTTTCAGTGCAAATCCACTTAACCTGATCGGATTGATTATACTGACAAGTCTTGGAACATGGGGACTGCCCCAGATGGTTCACAAGTTCTATGCAATCAAGGATGACCGGGCTGTAAAAACCGGAACGGTAATTTCAACCGTTTTTGCGTTGATAATAGCCGGAGGAGCATACTTTGTCGGTGCCTTTGGCAGACTGTTTCTTGACAATACAATGCCGGTCGGAGCAAACGGAGTTCCGAACCCAGATATGGTCATGCCCATGGTACTGGAGCAGGCTCTGCCGGATGCTTTGATCGGAATCATAGTTATACTTGTGCTTTCTGCATCCATGTCAACATTGTCTTCACTTGTGCTGGTATCCAGTTCAGCCATTTCAATGGACCTGGTTAAAGGTATTATGTTCCCGAAAATGAAGAATGAAAAAAGCATGTTATTAATGAGAATTTTATGCGGACTTTTTGTAATATTCTCATTCTTGGTTGCGGTTACACCTAATTCGATCCTTTCACTGATGTCATTCTCATGGGGTACGATCGCCGGTGCATTTCTCGCTCCGTTCCTTTATGGACTGTATTGGAAGAAGACAACAAAGGCTGGCGCATGGTCAGGCTTTATTGCAGGGTTCGCCATCTCTGTGATAGGTGCGGCTATAACAGGAATGAATGCCGGAGTTGCGCCAAATATCGGTGCTGTAGCAATGCTGGTTTCACTTGTCACCGTACCTGTAGTAAGCCTTCTGACCGCGAAGCTTCCAGAAAAGCATGTGGAAAAGATATTTGATAACGATCTTATCGGTGCGGAAGTGGAAACAGAAGCATAGTTCATAAAGCTGGGCTTAAAAAAGCAAACATAAAATAACAAGGTGCAGCCGGTTATTTATTTACAAAACGCCACATAACGTTTACAATAGAGTAAATTAATATTGTTCGCAATACCAATAATATACAAAAAACAAGTTGAGGGATACTTAATGAAAAAATTGATGCTTGGCAATGAAGCAGTTGCCAGGGGTGCGTTTGAGGCTGGTGTGAAGGTTGCGGCAGCATACCCGGGTACTCCAAGTACCGAGATAACGGAAAATATGGTTAAATACAATGAAATATACAGTGAGTGGTCTCCTAACGAAAAGGTTGCTCTCGAGGTAGCAATCGGGTCGTGCATTGCAGGAGCCAGGTCCATTTGCTCCATGAAGCATGTGGGACTCAATGTCGCGGCAGACCCGTTGTTTACTGTTTCCTATACGGGCGTTAATGCCGGATTGGTTATCATGGTTGCCGACGACCCTGGAATGCACAGCTCCCAGAATGAACAGGATTCGAGGTTTTATGCACGCGCCTCGAAGGTACCAATGCTGGAGCCTTCTGACAGTCAGGAATGCAAGGATTATGTAAAGGCTGGTTTTGATATCAGTGAAAAATTTGATACTCCGGTCATTGTGAGACTTTCAACACGTATAGCGCATTCGCAGAGCATAGTTGAGACAGCGGACAGGCAAAATGACGAATTGAAGCCCTATGAGAAAAATCCGGGGAAATATGTAATGATGCCCGCTATGGCTAGAAAACGTCATGTTGAGGTTGAAAAAAGGATGTCTGCCTTGAAGGAGTACGCTAATGATACTCCGCTCAACAGGATTGAGTGGGGAAGTAAAGATATCGGCGTGATAACTTCAGGAGCTTCTTATCAATATGCCCGTGAAGCCTTCGGAGATGTTTCATTTCTGAAGCTCGGAATGGTGTACCCGCTGCCGGACAGGCTTATCGAGGAATTTGCAGGCCAGGTCGGCAAGCTCTATGTCATCGAGGAACTTGAACCGTTTTTTGAAAATCAAATCAAAAAGCTTGGTATAAAAGTAACCGGAAAAGAACTGCTACCGGTTATAGGTGAATATTCAGCATCTCTTCTGAAGGAAAAAATATTCGGGATTACACCTGAGAGATCTGTTGAGATTGATAACACCTCTCCGGTCAGGCCACCCGTTATGTGCCCCGGATGCCCTCACAGAGGAATGTTTCATATTTTGAAAAAACTGAAGCTCAATGTTACCGGAGATATTGGCTGTTATACACTTGGAGCGCTTTCACCGACAGAAACCATGGATACATGTGTGTGCATGGGCGCAAGCATTGGTATGGCTCATGGCATGGAAAAGGCCAGGGGAAGGGACTTCGGCAAAAAAACGGTTGCTATTATAGGCGATTCAACATTTATTCATTCCGGAATAACAGGTTTGATAGATATTGTATATAACAAGGGTTGTTCTACAGTCATCATTCTTGACAATTCCATCACAGGCATGACGGGACACCAGCACAATCCTACCACCGGTTTTACTATCAGCGGCGAACCTACAAGGCAGGTTGATCTTGAACTGCTGGCTAAAGCCATTGGTGTGAAAAGGGTCGTTATTGCTGATCCGTTTGACTTAAAGGAGTTTGAAAAGGTTGTAGCTGAGGAGGTTAAGGAGGATGAGCCGTCGGTCATTATCTCCCAGAGGCCTTGTGCCCTGCTCAAGGACGTTCGCTATGAAGGACGGCGCAGAATCAATGATAAATGTAAGAAGTGCGGGAGTTGCTTAAAAATTGGGTGCCCGGCCATTGTCGACAAGGGTGATAAAATCGTGATTAACGGTGCGCTCTGTGTTGGTTGCAAGCTATGCACGAAGGTTTGTAAATTTAATGCAATTGATAAAGCAGGTGACGATAATGAATAATCTTAATATAATGATAGTGGGCGTAGGAGGCCAGGGTACATTGCTGGCCAGCAGACTGCTTGGGAATGTTGCGTTGAAGCAGGGGTTTGATGTTAAGGTTTCAGAGGTTCACGGAATGTCGCAAAGAGGCGGAAGTGTTGTAACCTATGTGAAAATGGGTGAAAAGGTCTATTCTCCTGTTGTAGAAAAAGGAGAGGCTGATATCATAATGGCCTTTGAGAAGCTGGAAGCCCTACGCTGGATCGATTATTTGAAAAAGGGCGGCACATTGGTCCTAAATGATCAACAAATCGATCCAATGCCTGTCATTATGGGTAAGGCAAAATACCCGGAAGGTATCATCAGCAGGCTGAAAGACGGAGGTATTAACCTTCTTGCGACGGACGGCCTCAAGACAGCAAAAGAATGTGGAAATCTCAAGGCTGTTAATGTCGTACTTATCGGGCTTCTTGCCAAAACCACGAATATTCCCAGAGAGGTTTGGGAGAATGCGCTGGAGGAAGTTATTCCGGCAAAATTGCTGAATGTCAATAAAAAGGCGTTTGCCGCAGGATACAACGGATAGAGAAAAAACCGGTAAATTGAACAATAGCCTGTTTGCTTTTGTGTGGGGCGGGTGTACCCCGTATTCCCTGAAAGTGATTCTCATGGGAGAATGTATGGGCACATTAATAAATCAAGGAGGGGTTCTGAAATGCAATACTGGAACCAGTCGCGAGAATGCATGCCCAGAGAGGAAATGCAAAAGCTTCAAGGTGCACGTTTGGTCAAAACTGTTAAGAAGATTTACCATAACGTGCCTTATTACAGGGAGAAAATGCAAAAGTCAGGGATAGAGCCTGGAGATATCAAAGGGATTGAGGATCTATCAAAGCTGCCGTTTACCTACAAGCAGGACCTTAGGGATACTTATCCTTACGGATTGTTTGCCGTACCACTCAGTGAGATCATAAGGATTCATGCATCCTCAGGAACTACAGGAAGACAGACTGTAGTTGGTTATACCAGAAAAGATATAGACACATGGTCTGAAGTCATGGCCAGAACCCTGGCCAGTGCCGGAGCAAGCAAAGAATCAGTCATTCAGATTGCATATGGAT
>JAEYON010000046.1 GCA_023411645.1 Bacillota bacterium
GCCTACACTTTCGCACAGATGGCTACCACATATATTGTGGCCATGTTCGGCGCCGCTTCCATCACAGCAAGGGTTTATGGAAGCAGTATTTCAGTATTTTCCGGCACTCTGGGCGCAGCCTTCGGACAGGGGTCCCAACTACTGGTGGGCAGACTGGTCGGTGCAGGAGACCACAGGAAAGCTTATAAGATTTGCTTCAATGCTTTAAAAATGGCGATTGCTTCAAATGCTGTTATATCATTTCTGTTTTTCCTTTTTGGCAGGCAGCTTGCCGGAATATTCACGCGGGATCCGGCTATTATTGAAATGGTGTACATTGTTCTCGCCATAGATATGGCCGTCGAACTGGGCCGCGCGTCTAACCTGGTCATAGGGAATTCGCTCAGAGGCGCAGGCGATGTCAAGTTCCCTGTAATTATCTCAGTGCTGTCCATGTGGGGTGTCAGCGTCACTTTGTGCTACGTTCTGGGAGTGGTGCTGGATCTTGGCCTTACCGGGATCTGGATTGCCTTTGCGGCGGACGAATGCTTCAGGGGCGTGCTGATGTACAAAAGGTGGAAATCCCGCGCATGGGTAGGTATGTCTGTCGTTCAGGGGAATCAGCAGGAATTGACCTAAATTCCTATGAATGAAACCTACAGCCCTCAACGCTTCAAAACATATGCATATGGACAGGGAGTATCCCATGTAAGGCCTGCGCATTCTATTGCGACGCTGGTATTGTTTTTTCTACAGTTCATTTGTTGTGTATATGTCAGAAAACTCAATGTTGATTTTTTCAATCAGGTTGTGGTTGCCGGAGCCGGACCTTCGTGTATCCGATCCGGCATCCAGCGCAGATGGTTCAGTTGATTCTGCAGGCAGAATTGTTACGGGAAACACAATGGTGAATTCGGCGCCTTTCCCTGGCTCACTGCTTACCGTAATTGTACCGTTATGTGCCCCGACAAGTGACTTTACAAGTGAAAGACCGATTCCGCTCCCTTCCTGATTTCTGCTCAAAGATGAATCGACCTGTCCAAATCTCTCAAATATAAGCTTTTGCTTGTTCGCAGGTATTCCAATACCTGTATCTCTGACTTTAATAATGACTTTATCTACACAGTCATTAATACTGATGAAGATGCTGCCGTTTCTGTCTGTAAATTTCAACGCATTGGAAAACAGGTTCAGCATGATCCTTTCTATGATATCCGGATCACAGGCCATGAATTTTTCTTCGGCATCTGTATCAAATATGATGCTAATCCCCTTACTCTCTGCATACTTTACAACAGACAGGGAGATCTCCTCTACAATGCTAATGATATTGTGATTGCCCATTTTGATAGAAAGATATCCGCTTTCAAATCTGGATGAATCTATAATATTGTTGATGATCCTTATCAAACGAAAGCAGTTTTGCTTAATATGTATTATCTGTCTCTGGATCTTCTCGCGGTCGCTCTGATTATCATTTAAAAGATTTGCTCTCTCTATCATCTGGGTTGATGCAAATATGACGCTCAATGGTGTTTTCAGCTCGTGGGACATATTTGAATAAAACTGTGATTTTTTTCTGTCAGAAATAGATATGCTGTCGATCATGTTGTTGAGTGCACGAGCTGTAGCAGAAAGCTCATCTGTGCCGTGGGTATCCGCTCTGACGGAATAATCACCGTCTTTGGCAATGGTGATGGCCTCGTTGATATCAAACAGCTTCTTTTCAAACATTTTGCCAAGGACAAGGGTATATAATACAGAAAACAGTGAAATAAGCGCTAACATATAGCAGTCTTTTCTTGAACGGGCGATATGCTCAGCCATGACTTCATCATAGGATGTCGTGACATAACAGTTCCAGCCGAGCATATCTATTGGATGGTATACTATGATTTGTTTGTTTCTCCCGGAACCGTTGATGCCCGTGGCAGGCCATATGAAATTATCGCTTCCGCTGCTGTCATACACGACAATGCCATTACGATCTTTGATGCCGAACCTGCTCTCCTCTGAATCCCTATAATCCGGCAGGATCTTTGATAGATTGTCCAGGTTGATTTCACTTACAACGACACCGTATAATCTGCCGTTTTTTCGCACTGACATTGCGATGATGATTGTAGGATTGTCAGTAAAAGAGGGTTGAACCAAATCGGAAAGAACCCTATTCTCCCCAGCGAAAATTTTCTTGATGAAGTCTTCAGCAGACAATGATTTTCCGATCAACTCAGTTTTATCAGATGCAATAACAATACCATCTGCGGAAAGCCACATTAATGAGGAAATCGCACTTTGACTTCGCCCAGATTCCTGAAGGTATGCCTGTAAAGCTTCGTCGGACATAAAAGGATATGATACAATACGGGAACCAACAATTGCCTGCTGCTGCCATAACCCTGATATATGGTTTGTAAAGGTGGTCATGATCGCTTCGGCGTGGTCTTCGCTTGCCTCCAGTTCATATTGCAGTTTTTCAGTATACTCACTATGAATGTTGTAAATGTGCAAAGCCATAAGCGGTATCAGCACAGTTAACATGAGGAGAAAAAGTTTAGCCTTGACGCCTACTTTTATCATAAATATCACCCCCACAAGACATAAAAATACAATATTTGAAAAAATATGACAGCGATATGAACTATTATAACATGAGTTTTTCAGTAAAACCATACATCAACCAACTAGATTTAACCAATATTTTTACCTGGATGAGAGCTGTGTGGGACGGCTTGTCACGCTTCAGTTTTAGCCTTGATGAGTTATATGCAGGCTGTCCGTCTTGATAATAAAATAAAGTTGTAGTACAGTGAAAACAGTAATTGCGAGATATAGAAGATTACAGCAGGAGGGATATTTTGTTATGAATGGGTTGGAACAATTTACAATGTGGCTAAGTCAGAGTAACCGTATTGTCTTTTTCGGAGGTGCAGGTGTGTCTACCGAGAGCGGCATCCCGGACTTCAGAAGTGTGGATGGCCTCTATAATCAGAAATATCCCTATCCGCCGGAGACGATTCTTAGCCATTCTTTTTTCGTAAGAGATCAGAAGGAGTTTTTTGAGTTTTACAGGGAGAAAATGATTTTCCCGGATGCAAAGCCCAATGTAACACATATAAAGCTGGCGCAGTTGGAAGCTGAGGGCAAGGTAAAAGCTGTGGCAACACAGAATATTGATGGATTACATCAGAAGGCCGGCAGCAGAAAGGTGCTGGAATTACATGGCTCCGTACATAGAAATTATTGTATGAGATGCGGAAGATTCTATGACTTGAAGGCAATAATGGGTACAAAGGGGGTCCCGGCCTGTGAATGCGGCGGGGTAATAAAACCGGATGTGGTTCTTTATGAGGAAGACGTGAACGAAGAGATAATGAACGAGGCGATACGGTACATCGCCGAAGCGGATATGCTCATAATAGGCGGAACGTCTCTGTCAGTCTATCCCGCGGCCGGACTTGTGCGTAATTATAATGGTGAAAGGCTGGTACTGATAAACAAATCAACGACCCAATATGACAGATATGTGAATTTGCTGCTGCACAACAGCCTGGGGGACGTGTTTTCACAAATTTGACGCAAGGGGGCCGAATGGTTAATCAATCATTGAGGTGATATATGTACGATATCGCAATTGTAGGTGGAGGGCCTGCGGGAGCTACACTGGCCAGGCTTGCGGGAAGCAAATACAAGGTGCTGCTGCTGGAGAAACGCTCGTTCCAAGATGATATGCCAATAACGAGAGAAAAATCATGCGGAGGGCTGCTGGACCCGGATGCGCAGCGGATGATGGCGCGATTCGGGCTTGGCATTCCGAAGTCTGTGCTTCAAAGTCCACAGATGTTCGCTGTGAGAACTATAGACTTAAGTAATGGTGTTGAACGTTACTACCAGCGCCACTATATCAACATCAACAGAAATGAGTTTGACAAATGGCTTGAATCGATCATTCCTCCTTCTGTTACGGTCATGACAGATACCATTTTCAGATCCTTTGAAGATAGGGAAAATCATATTGTTGTAAGGTTCCGACACAAGGGCAGAGAGTATAATGAGTGCACGAGGATTTTGGTTGGAGCGGACGGTGCACTTTCAGCAGTCAGAATGCAGAGGTTCCGAGAATGTCTATGCCCAAAATTGTATGTGACCATACAGGAGTGGTTTGAAGCTGACAAACCTCAAAACTATTATGGAGCTATTTTTGATGAGGAAATAACAGACTTTTATTCATGGACAATACCGAAGGAGGACCGCGTCATTCTAGGGACAGCGATGATTCCGGGTAAAGATCTCCACAATAGATTTGAGCTTTTAAAAAGGAAGCTTGTGCCTTATGGGTATCGTTTTGAAAAAAGTCTTCAGAGAAACGGAGCATATCTATACCGTCCTGTGAAGAGGAGCCATATACTTACAGGAGATGGACGGGTCCTGCTAGTCGGTGAAGCTGCAGGCTTTATTAGCCCCAGCTCGGCTGAGGGGATGAGCTATGCTTTTAAAAGCTCCCTTGCGCTTGCGCACGCTTTGGAGAAAGGTCTGGAGGAATGTGAACAGTTATATCGTAAAAATACAAATTCCCTGATCAGGAATATCACTTTGAAGAATTTAAAATCCCCGGGCATGTATAACCCGTTTCTGCGAAAGTGTGCCATGAAGTCAGGCCTGATGAGCATTGACATCGTAGATTAATAATGTCATTATGAATGTGGCATAAATCTGGTTTCATATGGTGAGAATTGAGTAAACTACGTTTTTGGAGGAAGTCTTGAATAATAAACCTAATCATATTTCTATAAATGGTTATGTCAAAAATATTCTGTTCGTATTGCTATTATCTGCTGTGTTATCCTGTATCGGTATCTTGCTTTCCGATGTGGTCAATCTGACCAATTTGCTAAGGTATGTCCGTTCACCGTTGCTGTTTTTGCTTAACACCCTGCCGCTGACCTTGCTGTTACTGCTGTTGTATCATCTGACCTCCAGACATTGGCTGGCCTTCAGCCTCGGAGGAGGAATTTACATAGTGGCTCATGTCGCTAATCGATTCATGATGCAGCTACGGGAGGAACCGCTGATACCTCAGGATATCGTGCTGGGGGTTGAGGCGGCGAGAGTGGTTAAAATCGGTGAACTGCCGTTTAGCCCTATCATTATTTTTAGTTTGATGTTCTGGATCTTTGTCAGTCTTGGTCTATTCTTTTTCGTGAAATCTCGCCCTCTTGGCTGGATCACTAAAGTTGCCGGCGTGCTGGCTGTCATATCCCTTTTTTCCGCATCCATTCCCGTTCTTTATAAGAAGTCCGGTTTGTATGACAGCTTTGAAGTCACCGGTTCCATATATTCCCGTGTAAATCTGTTCAAATCCCGAGGTTTTGTCTATTCTTTTCTGTATCGGGCTGCAAATTACAAATCTATAAAACCTGAGACTTATTTAAAAGAAGAAGTGCAGCAAAAACTAGATGCCTACAAAGAAGCCCCTTATACCTTGAATAATGGTAAAAAGCCTCATGTTATCGCTGTCATGGGGGAGGCCTTCTATGATATTGACACAATTCCAGGTGCTGAGTTCAACCAAGGCTTTGATCCGCTTAAAAATTTCAACAGCATCAAGGAGAGGGCTTACAGTGGAAGGATTGTGACAAGTGTGTTCGGAGGAGGTACTGCCAATACAGAGTTCTCCTTTCTGACGGGTCATTCGATGCCGATCATGCCGGAATTGAGCAGTCCATATTCCTATTACATAAGAAAGGATACCTTTTCACTGGCACGTGTGCTGGAAGGAGCCGGTTACGCTACAATGGCCTTCCATCCGGGGGAATCCTGGTTCTACAACCGTTCGAATGTATATAAATTCTTCGGATTTGATACGATTTACTTTAAAAAAGATATGGATCAGAATAAGGTTGAAATTAACCATGGCTACATTTCGGACGTGAGTACGGCGGAGTTTGCGTTGGAAAAGCTGAGCTCTCATCTGGCAACAGAACCTGAAACGCCGTTTTTTGAGTTTGTCGTGAATATCGACAACCATGGCCCATACTCAAAGAGAGATCTTGGTTATCCCGAAATACTCAAGCGCAAGGATACTATGGATGAAGCTACATATAATATTCTTAACAACTATATTTATGGGCTGATGCGATGTGATCAGGCACTTGGGTACCTTGTAGATTCCATTGGCAAAATGGACGAGCCCGTGGTTTTCCTCTATTTCGCCGACCACTTGCCTTTTCTCGGTGAGAATTATCAGGGTTATAATGCCCTTAACTTTAAACTTGGACAGGATCAGGATCTGGAGGCATATTTGAATCAATACGAAACTCCCTGGTTCATCTGGTGCAACAGTGCAGCCGAGGCGTTGCTTGCCGAAAGCGGCATCCCTGTGAAAAAGGGCGCGGCTCCGCAAATCAGCCCAAACTTTCTGGCAACTGAGCTTTTGGAATTTATTGGGCAGGAAGGCGGAGGCAGCTTTCATTATTTATCTGAACTGAAGAAGAAGCTACCGGTCATTACCAGCCGTTTTACGATGGAAAACGGGGTGTTTACCGAGAACTTGTCTGAGGAATCTAAAGCGTTGATAGATCAATACAGAATGATTCAATACTATTTGATGATGGAGAAGGAAGCAGTGGATCCTTGAGGATCCTTTGAAAAGGAGAAGGAGTATCGAGTGTGTCTGCTCGACTGTGGTAATGACTAAATTTGAGGAATTTGAAAAACAGTATAATAGGTGCATACAGCAAGAAGCACAGAAGCGGAAGCAGGCAGATCGTGCGGGAAATTTGCGGCTGCTGACTTTCCTCGCAGGAGCAGCCGTGACAATTTTTCTTTTTGTTAGAACGGAGCAGTTACTCGGTGTTCTATCTCTGTCTGTTTTCCTTGCGGTGTTCATTTTTCTGATTGTTCGGCACAAAAGGCTGTCCCGTGAGATGGAAATATTGGGCTGCAAGGCACAGGTCAATCGCATGTATATGGAAAGGATGCGTTCCGGTTGGACGGAATTTGATGATTCCGGCAGTGAATTTGTCAATAAGGATAATCCATTTACGGGCGATCTGGATATCTTCGGCCCCAAATCTTTGTTCCAATGGATTTGCGCGGCAAAGTCCCATTATGGAAGAATTAAGCTAAAAGAACTGCTGGAAGAACCGGAAAAGACTATAAAGGCAATAAAACAGCGTCAGGATGCAGTGAAGGAGCTTTCTGAAAAGACGAATTTTTGTCAGAACCTCCAGAGTGAAGGAATGCTCGCAAAAGGGGTCGGCATTGATCCTGAGAAGCTGCTGACCTATGCGGAGGATCAGACAGCTCGTTATAAAAACAAGCGGATCATCAATCTATTTTATATATTACCTGGATCTTTTATCGTAACGCTTATCCTTTGGCTCCTTGGAGACTCTGTTCCGCTGTTTGTTCCGCTCCTGATCCTAACTGTGCAAATGATCATCTTTGCGGCCGGCTTTATAAAAAATTCTGAGATCGTCAATATGGTCTACGGCCTGAAAAAACACTTGGGCGCATATGGCAGCCTGCTCCGGCTGATCGAACAGGAGCAGTTCAAGGATGAATATCTGTCTGGACTCAGACAAGAATTGTACTCGGGGAAGGGATCTGCCTCCGAATCACTTAAGAAGCTGGAGAGTATCGCAAACGCAGTTGATGTAAAATATAGCACTGTTTTGTATTTTATTCTTAACGCTGCTTTGCTGTGGGATTACCACTGTGTTTTTGCATTGGAGGAATGGAAAGAGCTGTATGGAGGACATATCAGGG
>JAEYON010000051.1 GCA_023411645.1 Bacillota bacterium
ACACATGCCAACGACCGGTGACGGAAGCGGCAGCGCTGAGTGAGCTTCTGAATTAGGCAGTCATCTTGAATTATTTGAACCCTCCACTAATACACCAGGGTTGTTTCCGTGTAGTAGAATAATTCCACGTGTTGGGCATTTTGCGATGTATCACGTCGTAGAAGCCTTTATTTAGAATATGTGGAGGGTATTATGGATCAATATATTGAAATTCAAGGTGCGAGAGAGAACAATCTAAGAAACCTTTCTCTGAAAATCCCCAAAAACAAGCTTGTAGTGCTGACCGGGATTTCTGGCTCGGGCAAATCTACGCTGGCCTTCGATACCTTGCAGAAAGAATGCCAACGGCAGTATATGGCGTCGCTGGGCATGGTGACGGATTTTTTGAGCAAGCCAAAGGTGGACTATATTAAAGGACTGTCCCCGTCTATCAGCGTGGATCAGAATTTGACAAACAGAAATCCCCGTTCAACGGTCGGGACTGTTACAGAGGTTTTTACTTATCTGAGGCTGTTATATGCAAAGCTTGGAGAAAGACCCTGTCCCAAATGCGGTACAAAAATATTACCTTCGTTTGAGAGCGGCAATGCGGAAATAGGCGACCTCTGGGAGAGTGAGGATGAGCCTCAGGCAGTTCCGGAGCCAGAGGAGAACACGACTGGGAGCGGACAGGTTGTTTGCCCTGAGTGCGGCACTTATTTGCCAGAGCTGATAATGGCTGATTTCTCCTTCAACAAACCAAACGGCGCCTGCCCTACCTGCACAGGCCTTGGTGTTGTAAGCAAGCCCAATCTTTCGGCTATTCTTGATAAGAATAAGAGTATCAGCGCAGGTGCGGTCTTGAGTTGGGATAAGGCGCTTGTCACCTTCTATGCCAATGCGCTGACCACAGCAGGACAGTATTATGGCTTTGAATTCAATACAGAGGTACCGGTATGCGAATTTGACCAGGTCTGCATGGATCTTCTCCTTTATGGTGTAAACAGCGAAGAATTTAAAAAGCATTTTCCCTGTAAAGAACCTCCAACTAATGCGTATAAGGGTAAATTTGAGGGGATCCTTACCACAATGCTCAGAAAGTATTCCGACCATGGGATTGATGATAATGCGCGGGAGAAGCTGGAGAAGTATTTTTTCAAACAAACCTGCCCGGATTGCAACGGGGCCAGACTGAAGGAAGAGAGCAGGATGGTCACGATCGCGGGCATGACAATCACTGACCTTTCGCGAAAATCACTGGATGAACTGGATATTTGGGTTAAAAGACTCCCGGAATACTCATCCCGCTCCGGACTGATTATTCTGCAGCCGGTACTCGACGACCTTGCCGGCAGAATCAAGCGGCTTTTGGATGTGGGACTGGGCTACCTCTCCATGGAAAGACCTGCTACCTCTCTCTCGGGCGGCGAAGCTCAGAGGCTGAGACTTGCTTCACTTCTGGGGTCGGGTCTGACCGGCGTACTGTATGTGCTGGACGAGCCGACTACCGGTCTGCATCCCCGTGATACTGATAGATTGATCCGGGTGCTTGGGCAGCTGAGGGATCTGGGCAATACGGTGCTGGTCATCGAGCATGATGTCGAAATGATGAAGGCAGCCGATTACATTATTGATATTGGCCCGGGTGCGGGAAGGGAAGGCGGATGTCTGGTTGCAGAAGGCTCTCCTGCGGAGGTTGCGGCCTGTGATCATTCATTGACCGGCAGATATCTCTCGGGGAAGGAAAGCGTTGCTATCCCTGAGATGCGAAAAGGATCTACAGGGAAGTCACTGACGATCGAAGGCGCATCCGAGCACAATCTGAAGAACTTGAAAATTGAAATACCGCTTGGCATGCTGGTTTCACTTACCGGTGTCTCAGGCTCAGGTAAATCCACCCTGCTTTTCGATATATTGGGTAAAGCTGCAGGTCAGCGTTATTACGGTGCGGGGGAGATGCCGGGCAAACATGACAGGATTCATGGCTGGGAGAATATCGACAAGGTAATCACCATCGATCAGACGCCGATCGGCAGGATCCCGAGATCAAATGCAGCCACATATACGGATACTTTTACTGCGATTCGGAATATCTATGCAGAATTACCCGAGGCAAAACGAAGTAAGCTGAAGCCAAGGGATTTTTCCTTCAACGTACCTGGCGGAAGGTGTGAAAAATGTCAGGGCGCCGGAGTTCTTTCGATCAAGATGCATTTCTTGCCTGAGGTACAGGTGGTCTGTCCCGCATGCAAAGGAGCCAGGTTCAAACGTGAAGTGATAAATGTGAAATATAACGGCTACAGTATTGCAGAGGTACTGAACATGTCCATCCAGGAAGCGTCGGAGCTGTTCAAGCTTGTCAGGCCCGCGGCGGACAGGCTGGAGCTTCTCAATGAGGTGGGACTTGGTTATCTGAAGCTGGGGCAGCCTGCGACTACATTGTCCGGCGGAGAGGCACAGAGGATCAAGCTCTCAAAGGAACTTTCCAGGAAGGGCAAGGGACATACTCTGTACCTGCTGGATGAGCCGACAGTCGGGCTGCACCCTCACGATGTCAAGAAGCTGATATCTGTATTGCAGCGGTTGGTAGAGGCCGGAAATACGGTTATTGTGATCGAGCACAATCTGGATGTGATAAAGACCTCGGACTGGGTCATCGACTTCGGACCGGAGAGCGGTGCAGA
Source organism: Bacillota bacterium (assembly GCA_023411645.1). Lineage (GTDB taxonomy): Bacteria > Bacillota > Clostridia > Acetivibrionales > DTU013 > JAEYRF01. The sequence continues at coordinate 2,664 of JAEYON010000051.1, forward strand.
CGGCGGGGAGATCATGGCCAGCGGAACTCCGGAACAGGTAGCTTGTGTCACAGGATCATACACAGGAGCGTATTTGCGGAAGCTTGCCGGTGTCGGTAATGTTTGCTAGAATGAAAATGGCCGTTTAATTATTGGAGGAAATTCCATGAAATATTTTAAAACGTCCGACATAGCAAAAGAGGTGGGTATCCACCCGAATACTGTTCGCTTATATGAAGAATGGGGCCTTCTGGAGAAAATACCCAGGAACCCTGCAGGATACAGGCTTTACACTCAAACGCACCTGGAGCAGGTGAAGCTGGTGCGCCTTGCCTTAAAGTGTACTTTTTTTGGCAGAGAGATCAAACACATGGCGTATCATACCATAAAAGCTTCAGCGTCAGGCAGTTTCAAGGAAGCGCTTGAAGCAGCCATTAGCCTTAGAAACATGATCGAAATTGAATGCCGGCAGGCGGAGGCCGCGGAACAGTATCTTGAGCAATGGGCTGTAAATACAATTCATGGTGAAAGTACTGCGCAGGATGTTACCAGTAAATTAAACGACGCAAAGGCGCAAGCAAATACCGATATTTCAAGTTCCAAAGCCCCTTGTGGCACGATTGGCATGGCTGAAGCCGCAAAGCTCCTCAACGTTACAACCGATATGCTCAGAAACTGGGAGAGAAATAATCTGATCCAAATTCACCGCAATCCTGTCAACGGCTACAGGATGTATGGGCCTGATGAGCTAAACAGACTAAGGGTGATCCGTGTTCTCAGACGTTCAAATTACAGCAATATGTCGATCCTGAGAGCCATGCTCAAGCTCGAATCGGGTTCTTCTGAGGGCTTGCGAGAGGCACTGGATTCGCCGGAACTCGATGAAGAGAGGGGATATCTTTGCTTTACCGATAATCTGCTGTCCACACTGCATGAGGC
>JAEYON010000066.1 GCA_023411645.1 Bacillota bacterium
GCTCCACCCCGCGATATATAATTTGCGGCTGCTATACATTGTATCTCCAGCGCGCTTATATAGTATAACATTGTGATGCCGATATTGCAAGCGGTTTTTTCAGGCAATACGCGCCTTGGTTTTTTCAGGCAATATACGCCTTTTTTCACAAAGGAATCCATATACCTTCCTACATTGAGGCAAAAAAAGGCTGTTTCCGATAAAGAAACAGCCTTTTATAAAAATATTCAACCATTAACAGTGCCTTTTATTTTTATACTTTAAACTTCGATATGCTCTTTTGCATCTCCTCTGCCAGCTTTGCTAGCTCTTCACTTGCCTCAGCTATTTGCAGCATCGAAGACGTCTGTTGCTCCACTGACGCTGATGCTTCCTCTGTACCTGCTGCATTCTCCTGCGACAGGGCTGACAGACTTTGTATAACGTCAATTATCTCATTCTTCTTCTCATTCATAACCCGTCCAGTTTTATTTAGAATATCTATAGCCTCTTTTGTCTTTTCTACTGAATCAGAGATGCCATCAAACTTGGTTCTTGTTGCTTCCATAACAGCATCCTGTTCTTCTATCAATCCTTCTACACCTTGCATTGTTGTTACTGCACTGGATGTCTTTTTAATGAGCTCCATAACTATCTCTTTTATTTCTTTGGTAAACTTATTAGAGTCATCTGCAAGTTTTCTTATCTCGTCTGCTACAACAGCAAAACCTTTTCCTGCCTCTCCTGCTCTTGCTGCTTCTATTGCTGCATTAAGAGCCAAAAGATTTGTCTGATTTGCAATATTCTGTATCATTTGACTTGCATTTTCGATATCCTTTGCGCTTTCACTTGCATCAATAACAACTTTGTATACTTCTCTTGTGGATCCATTAGTAATCTTAGTTTTTTCCACGAGCTCCCTGATTGCTATAACGCCCTCATCCTTAAGTCGTGTCACTTCATCCGCACTATCGTTAAGTACTTCCCTCTGCCTTCCCTCTTCAGCAATCATATCACCTATTTCACTGATCTTCTCTGCACTGATTTCTGTATCTCGGGCCTGTTCCCCAGTACCTCTTGCCATTTCTTCAATAGTCTTTGCGACCTCTTCAGCAGAAGTTGCCACCTGCTGGCTTGTAGCCGTCAATTCCTCGGAGGAAGAAGCTACCTGCTGTGAAGCGTTTGATATACTCATTACGAAAGCTCTGAGGCTGTCAGTTACAGATTGAAAAGAATTTGAGAGAACTCCGATCTCATCCTTTCTTCTCTTCAAGGCTTCGGGCACATCCTGCGTAATATCCAGTTCAGATATCCTCTTCGCAAAACCACTGGCAGCTATTATAGGTTTTGTTACATATCCGCTTAACAAATATACGACCAAAATTCCCAGCGCAATTGCAACCACTGAAAGATTTAACATAACCATATTCAGATCATGCACTTTTATTAGCAATTCGCTTTCGTGAATTGCTACAGCAACAGACCATTCAGTGTCTTTAATCGGTTTAAAGCTTATGACCCTGTTTGATCCTTCAAAGTAGTAATGTGCAATACCGGACTCTCCCTTAAGCATCCTATTAGTCATAATATCTGCAAGGTCTTTTATTTCCGGATTCTTTACTGCATCCTCCACAGGATTGTACTGTGTTAAAACCTTATTAACATCAGGGTGTGCCATTAGAACACCGTCTTTATTAGCGATATATGTATAGCCGCTTTCTCCTACTTTAACCTGTTCAGTTATGTTCAGCAGCTCAGCTCCATCCACAACGCCATAAATAACTCCCTTTACTGCACCGCTTCTGATAATTGGCGCGGCAACGATTATGGAAGGCTTGTTTGTAGATTTGCTGATTAATACGTCCGAAACAGAAGATTTTCCGTTAACTGCTTGCTTAAAGTAATCCCTCTCCGCTACATTCACCGGATCACCCCTCAGTCTGGTAGCATTCCCTTGCATATCAACAATTGCAAAGGTCTCGTAACCATTTCTTTCCGCTTCAGACTGCAAGTAAGCCACCTTTTCAGCCCATGGGGTACTATCGGTAACTATTTCTTGCGCAGCTATCGCTTCCATGAATATAATCTTCTGGTCTAAAAAACTCCTTATCAACAATGATGCTTGCATGGATACCATGTCCAGATTGTTCTCGCCCTCCCTCATCAGGGCACTTTTGGCACTATTATTCGCTGAGATTCCCATAGCTGAACAAATCAATAGAAACAGCAGACTAAAATAGATTATTAACCTTGTTCTCAAAGATTTCACAAACAATCCTCCCAGTATTTTATTTGAAATCATATATTTTACAAATGCCGACAATATTTTTATCTTATTTCCCCGAAAACAGATATGCAAAACATATTTAATGCTTTTGGACAAAAAAAAACCCGGGAAATATCCCAAGGTCTTTGGTGCCGCTGATCGGACTTGAACCGATACGATGTTGCCACCGAGGGATTTTAAGTCCCTTGTGTCTGCCATTCCACCACAGCGGCCTGAATCGGAAACAGAACAATTGCTCCGCTAATATTTATAACTACACTATGATAACATCTCATTAATGAAAAATCAAGCACCGGAAAAAGCCACATATTCCTAAAAATACTGTGAAGACTTGCGATAACCTCCGCTGCCTCTTTTCGATTCAAAGCTCTTTTTCAGATCGTGCAATTTTTCATCACTGTCTTTCATGAACTTAGCCAGTCGATCTTCAAAAGACTGCCCTTCTGCGCCGCCTCTGCTCCAATCCACTTCCATCGGCGGCCTTCCGCTCCTTTGAAATGATCTAACAGGTGTTTTAAAAGCTGTTCTGGAATCAATGGCTTTTTTAATTGACAGGCTAATTTTGCCGTTATCCATGGAAAGAACCTTGACCTTAATCTCTTGATTTTCCGCCAGATGATCCTTAATATCCCTTACATACTCCTCAGCGATCTCAGAAATGTGAACCAGACCCGTCTTTCCCTCTGGTAATTGAACAAAAGCACCAAAATTGGTTATCCCGGAAACCTTTCCATTAACGATACTACCAACCTCAACAAGCATACAAAAAAAAATCCTCCTCTATATTTATTGAAACGGTCAAAGCCGTTAATAATAGCTTCCGGTTTGTACCATGATTTTTTGCCTAGAGATAATTCGATTATATAGCAGACAGAATGTTTCGTCAAGCCCGTAGATATAGGCATTTACACACATTTATATGCAAATCGAATCCTTTTTCTATGACTCAATTTGCGTGCCTGATTTTCTTCTTGACTCTTTTTAGTCGAAAAAAGTCTTCCCGCTCCTTCTCCTCCAGAATCTCTTGTATATACTTTACTTGCTCCCTGTATTTCGGGATCTGTATATGCTGCAGTGCATTGGTTCTCTTGTTGGTTTTCTCAACCTCCTTCGCCAGCTTGAATATGGAGTTCTCGATTTCAGCCAGCTCGTACATCTTGTAGCGCACTTCATTGAACTTTTGCCTGGCAACATCAAGTGAAAGATTCGTGTTAAAAAAGCCGTAGGAAGGCGTGATCTCACGCTTTTTATATCTTACGGTAGGAATATCCACACCCATGACGCTTTTTAGCAATACCTCAAAGGACTCATCATTTGGGATACTGTATGTCATATCCTCCACGTTTCTAATTCCCATTGTTATATTGGCTGTCTGCAGGGCCTGATATGCCTCAGAGATTACGGTATAGATCTCTTCCTGGATACCTTTAACCTTATCCACAAGCGACATCATTTCCTTGATCAGTACATTCCTCTTTTTATCAAGCAGATCAAACCCGCTTTGAGAAAGAGCCAATGAAGATTTGGCCTTCATGAGATTAGATTTTGTCGGTGCAATCTGAACAGCCAAGTCTATTTCACCCCATCCCGGCGATAGTATTTATGCAGAATTTCCGGCTGTAAACGATCAAGCTCCGTCTCAGGAAGCACGGACAATATCTGCCACCCTAGATCCAGAGTTTCAGTGATGCTTCTGTTCTCTTTTTCACCCTGAGAAATAAATTTGCTCTCCAGCTCGCGTCCAAATTTTAGGTATGCTTTGTCTATATCGCTCAAATCATCCTCTCCAATGATCTGCGACAGTGAACGCACTTCCTGAACCCTCGAATAGGATGCAAACAGCTGACTGGAAAGGTCAGCATGATCCTCTCTGGTATAATCCGCTCCAATGCCATCCTTCATGAGCCTTGAGAGCGAAGGGAGAATGTCTATCGGCGGATAAATACCCTTCTGGTTGAACTCGCGGTTCAGCACTATCTGTCCTTCCGTAATAAACCCGGTCAGATCCGGAATCGGATGCGTAATATCATCATTGGGCATAGTCAGAATTGGAATCAGGGTTATGGAGCCTTCTTTGCCTTTCAGCATGCCCGCCCTTTCATAAATAGCTGACAGGTCGCTGTAGAGATATCCCGGATACCCTTTTCGGGAAGGAACTTCCTCCTTAGCTGATGAAATCTCACGCAGTGCCTCGGCATAGCTTGTCATGTCGGTTAATATGACAAGCACGTGCATATCAAGCACAAACGCAAGATATTCGGCAGTGGTCATGGCACACCTTGGAGTTGAAATCCTCTCAACAATCGGCGCGTCTGCCGTATTGATGTACATAACTACATGATCCAGAACACCGGCGGACAGGAAACTTCTCATAAAGTAGTCTGCATCGTCATGCCGTACACCCATTGCGCCAAATACGACTGCAAAATTATCACTGTTTGCTCCTTCGATCCTCGCCTGCCTGACGATCTGGACGGCAAGCTCATTATGGGCAATGCCATTTCCGGAGAAAATCGGCAGCTTCTGACCTCTGATGAGGGTCATCAACGCATCAATTGATGAAACCCCTGTCTGTATGTAGTTCCTCGGATATTTACGGGCGACCGGATTGATAGGCCGTCCGTTGATGTTCTGTCTATAGGAAGAAATTATCTGATATGCTCCATCGATGGGTTCACCCAGACCATTAAAGGTTCTGCCTAATATTTCTGCGGACAATGGAATAGTCATGGGTTCTCCGGAGAATACAACAGATGCATTATCTGTTGATATGCCGGCCGTCCCTTCAAAGACCTGGACAATTACCTGATCGCCTTCTATTTTAATGATTTTACCAATCCGGCTTTCCAGATCATCGATCCTGATAGATACCATTTCCCCATATGAGGCGTCTTTCACACCATTGAGAACAATCAGCGGGCCTTCTGCCTTTTCAATTTTCAAGTACTCTTTTCTCATAATATACATCCTTCATTCGGCAAATCTATCTATTCATACTTCTCACTCAGTCGGCTGTAAACAAGCTCTATCTTGTAATAAAGCTCATCGAGCCCTGAAAGGTCATCATTGGGAATCTCGTATTTCATCTTTAGAATATCCTGCACAATGTCCTGACTGCGGATCATGGAGATTGGTATCCCCATCTTTACACATTTGAGCCCATTCTCATAAAATGCATCTATCACCTGCAGCATTTTAAACTGCTTCTCCATAACAACATAGGTGTCATTTTTGTGTAGAGCATTTTGCTGTAGGAATCCTTTTTTAATAATCCTCGCAGTTTCCAGCACAAGGGCCTGATCGTTGGGAAGAACATCTTCTCCCACAAGCTGGACAATTTCGTTGAGTTTCTCTTCCTCCTGGAGCAGCTTCATCATTTTTGCCCTGAGCATAAGCATGTCAGGAGAAATCTTGTCACTGTACCAATCCTTTAGCGTGCTAAGATATCCGCTGTAGCTGGTCAAATAGTTGATAGCGGGATAATGTCTGGAATAAGCGAGCTTTTTATCCAATGCAAGGAATGTGGTCACGAAACGTTTCGTATTCTCTGTGACAGGCTCAGAGAAATCGCCTCCCGGAGGCGAGACAGCTCCTATAATTGTGACAGAGGCTTCCTCCCCCATCAACGTCTGAACGCAGCCGGCCCGTTCGTAAAACTCGGCCAGCCTTGAAGGCAGATAAGCGGGAAAGCCCTCTTCTGCAGGCATTTCTTCCAGACGACCGGAGATCTCCCTGAGCGCCTCAGCCCAACGCGATGTTGAGTCGGCCATTATAGCCACGTCATATCCCATATCTCTGTAGTATTCAGCCATAGTTATCCCTGTATATATGGATGCCTCTCGAGCCGCAACCGGCATGTTTGAAGTGTTCGCGATCAGTATGGTTCGTTCCATCAAAGGCCTGTCAGTCCTCGGATCAATCAGCTTCGGAAATTCCTCCAATACGTCAGTCATTTCGTTACCCCGTTCGCCGCAGCCGATATAGACAATAATATCCGCATCGCTCCACTTTGCAAACTGGTGCTGTGTGACGGTTTTACCTGTTCCGAAGCCTCCCGGCAATCCCACTGTCCCTCCTTTTGCTACGGGGAAAAATGTATCTATCACCCGTTGCCCTGTGACAAGCGGTTTATAGATAGGAATTCTTCTTGTAAAGGGTCTGGCCCGCCTGACAGGCCACTTTGTACACAAAGTAAGAGGAACCTTCTCCATATTTGCCTTTTGGAGCGTCACAACCGTATCTTTCAACGTATACAGCCCGTCTGGCTTGACCTCCAAAACAGTACCCTCTGTACGCCAAGGTACGATTAGCCTGTGAGTAATGCTCTGTGTTTCCTGCACAGTGGCATACACCATGCCGGCCTTCAGGACGTCCCCCGGTTTGACAGTGACATGAACTTCCCACTGCTTCTCTTCATCAAGTGATATAAGCCCTATTCCTTCGGGAATGAAATGCTCAGATATACTATTGATTTTCTGCAAAGGCCTTTGAATACCGTCAAAAATATTACCGAGCATGCCGGGCCCCAATGTTACAGAGAGCGGGCTGCCTGTATATTGGATTTTCTCACCTGATTTCAAGCCTTCTGTTTCCTCGTAGACCTGAACCGTAGCAGCGTCCCCCTCGATGGACACGACCTCACCGATCAGCTTCTGTCTTCCGACCGTAACCATTTCATTTAATTTAAAAGAGCCCATATTGCAGCCCTTGACAACAGGTCCATTAACAACCTGTACAATGCCTTCATTTTGTTCCATCCGCTTCACCTGCTTCTAACGCCTTAAATAACGTTTCCATCATAAAGGACCGATTGTCCTCCAAAAGAGCCTTGATAGAGAGATTCATCCGTATGTTCAAGCTTTGATTCTCTGCAATTAAGCCGCCAATGATACTATCATCTGCTACCTTCATAATCAGTTCCTTCTGACGAACAATCGGGAATTTTGTTTTCAGAGCCTCCGAATACTTCTCATGATCTGTGCCTGTCAAATAGATTATCAAAGACCCCGTGCCCGGATCCTCATCTATAAGCTTTTTAACAAGAGAGAATAAATACTCTTCGTACTCAGCTGATCGGATAAATATGCAGATTTTATCCATCAAACGTTCCATCATCGAATTAAAAAGCTTTTCTCTCGCGGCCATGAACTCTTTTTTCGTCGAGATCTTGATTTTGCTGATCATCTCCGTCTTTTCCGCTTCAGCTTTTTTATATGCCTGATTCAGTATTTCTTCAGCTTGTCTGTTCACTTCAGCCTTATTGTCCCGATGACAGATCTCGTAGCTCTTCCGTAATTTGTCCATCTCATCTAAAAACTTCTCATTCATAGAACGATGCAGAAGATTAGAAAACATCGCTAGTTTTTGTTCAATCGTTACCATCAAATTCACCTCATATGCTAATACCCGCCGCATCCCTAATATAATTTGCGATCATATCGCGCGAACGGGAGCTGCCATGTCTATCCGGGATTTCCACAATCAGTGGTCTTTTGGTTTTCAGCTTCATCTGAAAAACCTCTTCCTTTACCTGATCTACAACCTTTTCGGTCAATATCAGAATCCCGATGTCCTCATGCCTGACAGCGTCTTTTATTGCCCGAAGTATCTCGTCTCGGGTATGTACGACTACACCGTCTATCCCGGCAAGCTGCATGCCAACCCATGTATCCTTGTTGTCACTGATAAGAAATGATTTCATAGCAGCCTCTACTTTACACAAACAGAATTAGTATGGATATGATCATACCATATATCGCAATACCTTCCGCCATACCAACAAATATCAGTGTTTTACCCAGAATTGAAGAATCCTCGGAAACAGCGCCGATTGCAGACGAACCGACCGACCCAACCGCAAGCCCGGTTCCTATTGTGGCCAGCCCGGTACTTAATGCCGCTGCCAGATACTTGAAGCCATCCCCCAGCGAAAGCCCTGTGGCAGCCGCTGTTGCGGCAACTTCCGCTCCACTCTGTGCAAATACGGGATTTCCGGCAAGCGCCATCACGATCATGGCAACCATGACCGCACCAAACGCCGATACCGATGTAAAAACTGCCTTTTTGATGCTTCCCTTTTTGTTATTCCTCATTGCTTTACGCCCATACCATATGGTTCCTGCTGCAATCATAATTGCGATTGCTAATAATATAATGTATTGCATACTATTCATCCTTTCAACTAATTATTTATTTTGGCTGGATTGAACGCCACTCCGCCTCCCTGAAAATACTTGCCAAACATTTCATAATACTGCAGACGAAGGCCCTGGATAAATACTACCAGGCCTTCCAATGTCAGTATCAGAACATTTCCCAATAACAGAATGATGATTTTTAGAACAATGTTCTCCGTCATCTCCGACATGACAAGAAACGCCAGAAACAATCCCGCGTGATTCAATGCAAATGCTCCTACACGGATAAAAGAAATAGCATTGCTCAGTGTAGAGAGGACTGTCTCCACTGCTTCAAAGACACTTTCAGTCATGTATGATCCAACAGTCCCGTGGATCAATGGTCTGTTGTGCAGTACAAGATTCGACAAAGGCGTCTTTGCCATCATCAGGATTAAACTCACCAGCATAGCCAGAAGCGGGAATGCCACCGACAGTCCGATAATCCCGGTCACCGCTACAACAGCGAGTATAAGGCCCACCAGAAATATATATCCTGCCAGTCCGTTCTTACCAAAAATACCCTCCTCAATGTTTCCTCTCCGAATGGCATTGGTGATGCCAAACACGAAGGATACAGTCAGTGCCACGGCTCCAAAGACAACGCCTGCAATCAATATCATTGGTATATTCCTGGGATCCAGCAGCCTTCCGGTTAAACTTGGAAGCCAAGGCAGTTCCGACTGCTCCAGGCCGAAGAGGCTTCCGTATATAAAGCCAAATATAATGGAACTCCCTCCCAGCCTGGTCAGAAGACGGCCTATACCAGGTCTTTTTTTCAGTATAAGTATCCCTGCAAGGAGATACACAAATCCCTGCCCGATATCGCCAAACATAATGCCAAACATAAGACAAAATGTAATGGCAACAAACGGGGTCGGATCAATTTCATTATAAGCCGGCAGCCCATAAAGCCTAATTACCTTTTCAAACGGTCGGAAAAAAAAATTGTTTTTAATTTGTGTTGGTGGCGTCACCTGCCTTTCAAATTCATAGGGGTTTTTTAATTCTAGAATAAGCTTGGAGAGATACGGCGACAGCACTCTTTCAACTTCTTTCTTGTCGCCCTTTCTGATCCATGCATTTAGTACAAATGTGTTCTGACCATACACAACATCGCGCTCCAGTCTCAATACTCTCTCCTCAAGCTTGATTGTCGTGTAGATCTTGTTCAATAGAGTCCTTGTATCTTCCTTGTTTTCGTTAAGGACCTTTGACAGTTCGTCCATCTCACTCTGGAGTATCCGAATCCTCTCATCTGTCTGGCGGATCATTTGCGATACATTCCCGCTTATGCCCTCCGGTATCTCCAGCTTTACCCAGTTAAGCGACTTTAGCAGTTTTGATGTCTCTTCTCTGAATTGTTTCGGGAAGATAATGATATCAATATCTTCGACCGAATCCTTGATTGTGCCGATATTGAGCGCAACAGCGCTGATATTTTCGTAATTTCTCCTCAGCCGCATCCTGTTTTCCTTTGACAGAGAACCGATCTCATAATCAAAATAGTTCAATCCGGCAATATCTTTAAAATCAACATCCCTATAAGTGATACAGCTGATCATTTCTCTAAACTGGTTGAATTTGCTGATTGCACCCTTCTTTCTGTTGATCTCTGCGATTTTTGCATCCATGCGCTCCATCAGCTTTTCCAGGTCGGTCCGGGCATCTTTTATACTATAATGAGTGTCCACCAGACTCCCCTTGTCAAGGACCGGCTGAACGGATAACCCCGTACACAGGTGTTCCAGTACCTGTTCCATGCTGCCGCACTGCGCCTCGATCTCGTCAAAGTCTTCCTGGGTATACGTGGATGGGTCCGTCATCAAGGATTCATATTCATGAATAATAAAACTGCTATCGTATGCTTCGGTCCCCTCAAAGTCAAAGTGCAGTTTTTCACTAAGCACCAGCTTCTCCAACACCTCATGCATATCATCGAGCGATCCAACTATTCTAATGAATTCCATCTTTTGAATAGCCATTTTGCTTACTTCACCTCTTTTTTTACACCAAATGGATAAGGTACTTTCTCAGCTGCTCTCCTGGCATCCTATACCTGATCCCTTCTGTAATCGCAATAAATTCTCTGATGGTGCTTCCTAATATATAAACATAGGACAAGATAGTTCCTATGGAGCCTTCATATTTTCTGCTTTTTACAAACTTAAGTATGGCTTGATCAATATTTTTATCAATCTCGCTCCCTTGATCTGAAGTAAATATATCTGTCCCAAGATACTGCTTTGATAATTGCTTTATTTCGTCTGTGTCTTTGGTATAACAAAGCTTCCTCAGCCTGTCGAAGCCTAACTTTCTTCCGCCCTGTATACTATAGATCAACATTTGCTCGGGAGAAATATTATAGTGTCTTTTCGCCCTGTAAATCCATTGACTGTTAAGGAAATCAATCTTCATTCCAATCAGCTCCAGAGCAGTTTCTTTATCAGCCGCACTCAGCTTTTCAGCTCTCTTTAATAAAGTTTTGTAATATAACAGTTGAAGTTTCATTTCTATATGAAATTCCCGCTTAAGCGCGTCGCTCCCGGTTAATGTCTTGAGTGCAAAGTAATAGCGCGTATTTTTCAAATTCTCGATAAACTGAGGAACCGATTTGGAGGAGGCTAGCTTATCATACGGCAAATCCGAGTAGCTTTCAGAATGAATAAAATGAGCGACAATTTCCTCAACGTCTTCTCCGCGGGCGATTTTCCTTAATATCAGAACAATATCATAGATTTCATATTCCATCAGTAACGTCTGGAGAAAATCCTTATATGGTCCTGAGAAATAATGCAGGATATTTTCAATGATCGCAACCTTGTAGCTGTTGAACAACGTTTCAAGGTCATCTCTGTGAAGATCGTGAATTCTGGAATGATCAACAAACTCCTGAAAACCATATTGGGTAAAGAGCAATTCAGTGACCTGTTCTACCGTATTGCACGCCATCATTTTCTCTTTGTTCTTCTTGTTCAGGAGTCTTCCCCTTTGCGTCACTATTTTAGTATTAACCGCATCATATGCCATGTAGGGATTCACGCTTCACCCCTCCTTCGAAAAAATCCTGTCAAAGATTTTCTCGATTACATCCGTCTCAACATACTGATATCTCTTGCTCATTAGTTCAGACTTCGTCTCCATTTCCTGCTCCATTCTGTGATATTCAATCCTGGCTTTTTTCATGATCTCATTGTAGATACTGTTTGCTTTATCATTTGCCTCTTTCAGCTTTTGAACGCGATATCGCTTGATTTCATTATCATATATATTTTTCTGATGGCCTATTATAGTTTTGTTCTTTTGCTCATTTTTGTATGCCACGGTATCAATTTGCGTAATTTGATCAATGACATTTTTCATAGTAATTCTCTCCTCCCACTGCAGCCGCTATCAAATAATCCTTTATTAATGTAAAAAACTTCCACGTAATGGAAGTCCTCATCGACTATTCACCAATGTTTGTTTTATCGAATTGTTCATATAATAATACGAAAATATCCAATAGTCAATATTTTTTTATAAGTCCTGTTTATATGTTTTTATTATGCTTTTGCCGATATCGACTACTTGCCGATATCAACATACACTCTTTCGTCCTTTTTAACCATCCCCAGCTTTTCTCTGGCTACCTTTTCCATATATTCGTCACTTTGAATCATCTCTTTTTCCATGTTCAGCTCTTCATTGGTCTTTTTTTCCTCGACAATTTTGCTCTCGACCTTGCTCAGCTCAATATTTTTGGCATACAACAGCCTCTGCTGATTCATGAAAATATAAGACAGATAAATAAAAATTGCCAGCAATATGAAAATACCAAATGAATTTTTTCTTCTTTTGTTCATAGACTACAGCCCTCTCTATATATCTATTCGATACATTTCAGAAAAACCCTCCTTTTACCGGAAACATTACTTTTTTTTCAGCAGCTGAATAATACCTTTGAAGGGCCAGGAAACAATCCTGATAATAAAAAGAGATGACGCCATGACGATTCTGCTCAATAAAAGAGCATACAGAACCACACCGATACATGCGCCAATGAACAAATAGGCTCTGAGCTCACCGTCATTGCTATAAAATATGGTCAGAAACATGATGACAGAAACAATCAGCCAAAACAGCAGATCCTGCACATAGGTCACAAAGCTTCCTGTTCTGACAGCCTTCCTAAATATCCGGAAAAGATCATAAACAAGTGCTGCAACGGCACCACCAGCAACTGTATACAAGAATATAATGACCTGAGAACAGACAGGGGTAATCATTTGAACATCCTGGCAAAAAAGCCGCCTCTGTTCCTTGACCCATCTTTGTCGCTGTATTCGCAGCTGACAATTTCCCCTTCTATTCCAAGCTCTGAATTGTCGATATTTAATTTATTAATATGGAGGTCAATCCCTTTTATGATCAACAAGCCCAGTTCCGTATCTGCGATTACACACTCGTCATTAAAACTTTCTACGTCAATTACCCCCGAAATACTTAATTTTTCTCTGTTTTCAAGTATCAAATTCTGAGCCTTGGGCTTTGATATCTTCTTTTCCTCAATCACGCAATATCCCCCCAATACAGGTTTTCTACTTGATTTATATGTATGTACAACGAGGAACATGCATATAATCGCACAGGACTGTAATATATAAAAAATCCCGGGTCCGGTATTTTCATTAAGACCGTTCCCCGGGGATTTTTCTACCTGATCACATACATTTCTTTAGCATCTTCTTTTCTGACATGCTCTGCTACGGAGGTCACCTCTATCGCTGTTATGCTGCTTCCAAATCTTATTTCAACGACATCTCCCGGTTTGACCTCTGTGCCAGGCTTTGCGGTTTTTCCGTTAATGGTCACATGACCGGTCTCACAGGCTTCGTTGGCTAATGTTCTTCTTTTTATCAGCCTGGATACCTTAAGATATTTATCAATCCTCATAAAACACATCCCCTGCCTCTATATTACTCGTTCACCATGTCCTTCAGCGCCTTCCCGACTTTGAAGACCGGGGCTTTTGAAGCTTCGATCGTAATTTCCTCTTTCGTCTGGGGATTTCTGCCCTTCCTGGCGGCTCTCTCCCGCACTTCAAAGGAACCAAAGCCGACCAGTTGAACCTTGTCTCCACTTACAAGAGCCTCTTCAACGCTCTCGATAAACGCGTTAAGAGCTTTTTCCGCATCAACCTTTGTTATGTCGCCCTTTTCCGACATGCTTCTGATTAATTCAGCCTTGTTCATTACCTTTCCTCCTTCTCCCATGTAAAACGCTTGCAGCGTTATTTTTTGTGGAGCTGCACCTTCGCCTCATTCCAGAGCTCGTCCATTTCAGCAAGGCTCATTTCCTCCAGCTTCTTGCCTGCCTTTTGGCTCTGCTGCTCAATATACTCAAACCTTCTGATAAACTTGTTAATCGTTCCGGTCAGAGCCAGCTCAGGCTGAACCTTAAGGAATCTGGACAGGTTTACTAGTGCAAATATTGCATCTCCCAATTCATCTGTTATTCTTTCCACATTTTTACTCTGGTATACATCCCGCAGCTCCTCTATTTCCTCCTCAACCTTGCGGAACACATCCTCAGTGTTATCCCAGTCAAACCCGACCAATGCTGCTTTCTGTTGCACCTTGTAGCTTCGCATTAATGCGGGCAGATTGGCAGGTATATCTTTGAGCACACTGGTCTGGCTTTTCAGCTTTTTCTCCTTTTTCTTTATAGCTTCCCAGTTTTCAACCACCTGCTCAGGCGTATCCGCAGTAGCCCCTCCGAATATATGCGTATGCCTGGAAATCAGCTTTCGGCAGATCTCTGTAGTGACATCGCCGATATCAAAATCACCGTTTTCATCGGCAATCCGGGCATGAAAAACGATCTGCAGCAGCAGATCGCCAAGCTCGTTGCAAAATTTCCCCATGTTTCCTTCATCCAGCGCCTCGAGCACCTCATAAGTTTCTTCAATCATGTAGATTCTGAGGCTCTCATGGGTCTGCTCCCTGTCCCAGGGGCACCCGTTTTCAGCGCGAAGTCGGGCCATGATCTCCAATAGGTCGTTAAAATCATATTTGTCTTTCTGCATCATTGCATCTCCTATATACGATTTGAACTGTACATATTGTACCCTATTTTGTTCAAATCCTGCAAGACCACAATCCCACTGCCGGATTGCTAATGTAAAAGATCTCCTCGCCATCGTTGAGCGTGTTGAATCCATCCTTCAAGCTCTTCGGGTCATAACGGGCAAACATCTCATCCGGCGACGCATAGCCGAAATTAACGCCCTCGGTTTCCTCCCTGGAAAGTTTACCCGGCGCATAGGTAATGGAAAATCTGCCGTCAGAGGAACCATGGATCAGATGGGCGGCGGCTGAAAGATTATTTTTCAGATCCTCATTCTGTTCACATAATTCGAGCACCTTTTTCCTCCCAACATACCCGTATTTTCTAATCAGCCGGTCATTTGTCTCATCCTCACCGAACTTACTGATGCCGGGTGCAAGAACGATCAGCTCCCCCCTGTCCGCAATAGCCATCCGGGTTCGGTAGACTGCCTTATTCCCAATCCAGGTACTCTTGAATTCCTTCTCATCCAGGTACACGACAACCTTTTTCAGAGGTTTATCCATATAAATGATATTCTTCTGCTGACTTAACGCAACAGCTTCCTCAAACAACCTCCGGTTATTTCCCACAAACAATCCATGAATATTGACATTTCCATCGCACTGTGTCGTTACCGTCAGCACATACATCAGCGGAATATCCTTCAAAAAGTGCTCCTGCGCGTAATCAAATACTTTTCGCACCGGCGAATGATCTCTCCCCATGATCCTCTCTAGGCCATAAAAGGCGCCGAGCATATGAGATTGGTTGATCATACTGCTTCCACCGCAGCCCACAAATATGTTCTTACTATAATTTGCCATTCCAACCACTTCATGCGGCACTACCTGACCAATAGAAATTATGAGGTCATAGGATGTGTCCAGGATTCGCCTGTTCACTTCCACATCTATCGGGTCGCTTACCAGCCCTTCCGACACCTCATTCACATAGTCGCCCGGCACCTGACCCAGCTTTACCACGTCATTCCTCCAATTGTGTACAATAACGGCTTCATGAGGAACTGCCCCAAGGAAAAATTCCCTGATCTCAGCTGGCGTCATGGGCTCGTGCGTTCCAAGGGCAGGCATAACATCCACCTGACAGAAATCCTTCAATATCTCATAATAGAATGCAGTGATTTTGCCGCCTCCCGAATGCATCCGGGTAATATCCGGCGGAATCAGCAATACCTTTCGCTGTGCGGATATGCTTTGTGCAAGTGCATTGCGTAAATCACAGTCTGAGATTCCGTTCTCTCCGGCTGCTCGCAGAACAACCTCTTTCATATTTGCCTCCTTATTTGTAAAGAACCCTAATACAGATTAACCTCAAATTACAGCTTCTTCAGGCAAGTCCTCAAACCGTATATGCCGTTGAAGCGGTCGTGCCGCCTCGCTCAGTCCAGTTGGTGTGGAAATGTTCTCCTCTGGGTCTGTCAATCCGTTCATAAAGGTGAGCGCCGAAATAATCCCTCTGCGCTTGCAACAAATTGGCCGGAAGATTTTCACTCCGATAGCTGTCAAAATAAGACAAGGCTACAGATATCGTTTGTACCGGAATGCCCATTGTTACTGCGACAGACACTGCTTTTCTCCAGTCTGACTGGTAGTTGTCAATGATCTGCGTGAAATAAGGATCGAGCAGTAAATTTGGCAACGCCGGATCTCTGTCATAAGCTTCTTTTATTTTATGCAGGAATTGTGCCCGGATGATGCAGCCTCCCCTGAATATCATGGCGATTCTGCCATAGTCCAGCTCCCAGCCAAATTCTTCTGCCGCCGCTCTCATAAGAGCAAAGCCCTGCGCGTAGGAGCAAATCTTGCTGGCATAAAGCGCACGTCTGACCGATTCAATAAATTCTTCCCTGTCTCCTCTAAAGACGACCTCAGAGGGTCCCTTCAGAATCTTTGCGGCCTTGACTCTCTCATCCTTGATCGCCGACAGGCAGCGCGCATAAACCGCTTCAGTAATGACAGGAGTTGCAACTCCCAGATCCAGCGAGCTTTTGCCTGTCCACTTTCCAGTCCCCTTCTGCCCCGCCTTGTCCAGAATCACATCCACCATGGGCAAGCCTGTTTCTGGGTCAGACTTCGCTAGTATATCGCTTGTGATCTCAATCAGATAACTGTCCAGTTCACCTTCGTTCCATCGGGCAAACACCTCATGTAGCTCGGCCGCTGACATTCCAAGCACATTTTTCAAAAGTGAGTAAGCCTCACAGATCAATTGCATGTCACCATATTCTATGCCGTTGTGAACCATTTTAACATAATGACCCGCCCCATCCCTGCCAATATAAGTGCAGCAGGGATCACCGCCCACTTTTGCGGAAATTGCGGTCAAAATAGGCTCAACCGCCTCATAGACCTCTTTTTCACAGCCGGGCATAATTGCCGGCCCCAATAAGGCGCCTTCCTCCCCGCCTGACACGCCGGTGCCGATAAACCGGTAGCCCTCCGATTCTAGCTCCCTGCTCCTTCTTATTGTATCTTCATAAAAAGAATTTCCGGCGTCGATAATAATGTCGCCTTTCGATACATAAGCTTTGAGCTGTTCAATTGTATCATCAACAGGCTTACCCGCCTTAACCATGATAATAATTTTTCTTGGCTTCTCAAGAGAATTAACAAACTCCTCTATTGAGTATGTTCCATGGATCTTTTTTCCGGCCGCTTCAGCAATCATCTCATCTGTTTTTTCTCTGGTACGGTTGTAGACAGATACAGAATAGCCTCTGCTCTCGATATTCAGGGCCAGATTCTTACCCATAACCGCCAATCCGATCATACCGACATCTTGTTTATTCATATTTATACTTCTCCTTTATTATTTGAATATATACTATTGTAAATCTGCTTTGAAAGCGCGTATGCCTTCATGTATATATCATGATTTCCATCTATTGGCCTGATAACCTTTTGGGGGAGCATCCCCTGCAATACCGCATCCGGTCTGATAGCACCAAGCGCTGTCATGGCCAGAACTGCAGCGCCTAACGCCGAAGCTTCCTGAACCTCGGGCACCAGAATTTCTTTATTGAAAATATCCGCCTGCATTTGCAGCCAGGGGATCGAATTTGTATACCCTCCGTTAGCCATGATCTTATCAGCACTGTCTTTCAGTTCTGTCATAACTTCAAATACGGAATACAACCGGAACATGACACCCTCCATTGCAGCACGAATAATGTGCTTTCTGTTGTGGGAATGGCTTAATCCAAACATCAAACCCCTGACATTCGCATTCCAGTCAGGGCTTCTTTCTCCGGTGATATACGGAAGGAAAATCAAGCCGTCGCTGCCCGGACTAATTTCTGCTGCAAAGGTATCAAAAACCTTGTAAATGCTTTCGGCACACTGGAGTGCATCGTACTCAAATTGCTTCCTGAACTCTTCCCGCAACCATCTGAGGATGATACCGCCGTTGTTGATCGCTCCTCCTGCTACCCAGGTGTCCTTAGTAAAGGAATAACACCAGGTGCGCTGCATTGTATCAAGAAGCGGGCTGTTTACTGCCGTCCGTATCGCCCCGCTGGTTCCGATTGTTGACGAAAATGCAGTGTCGTCTCGCACTCCGCAGCCAAGATTCGCCATGATCCCATCCCCCGAGCCGATAACCACCGGCGTATCGCTGGGGATTCCAAGCAGACCTTCGTATTCCTTTTTAAAGCCCCTGAACGTATGGGTGCACTCCACCACATCACTGAATCGCTCTTGCGATATACCGAGTATCTCACGGAGAATATATTCATCCCAGCTTTGCGTATGGATGTTGTAACAGCCCTGACAGGAAGCCAGGGTATAATCCACTGCGTATGTACCGTATAGCTTGTATAGTATGTATTCCTTGATGGTGATAAACTTGGCCGTCTTGTTGAAGAGCTCCGGTTCGTGCTTTTTAAACCAGAGGATCTTGCTAAGGGGATAAAGTGGATGCTGTATCCTGCAGCCGGTTCTCCGGTACAAATCGCTAACATCATAATGAGCGGCGATGTATTCCGCCTCCTCGGCGGCTCTGTTATCCGCCCAGGTCATTAGTCCTGTCAGCGGTTCACCGTTTTTGCCTACCAGCATCAGACTGTGCATATGACAGCTGATTCCAATCCCCGAAAGCTTGCTGCCGGGTGCATTGCCGCGGGACATGCCGGACGCGGTAACGGTCTTGTCCACACATTCTCTGATGACTTTTACAACACAGTTAAAAACCTCGTCCGCATTCATTTCGGCACGTCCATCCGCTGTAGTTGACAGCATATATTCCATGCCGTATATGTTTTTCTGCCGGCCATTCATATCGAATATTGCCGCTCGCACACTTGATGTCCCGATATCAAGGCTGAGATAACATTCGCCCATTTAAGTCTTCAACCCCTTTGTCCCAAGTCAATCCGATCAGCTAATGACCATTCTTATGAATTAAGTATACTCCGACTAATTGCAATATTCTTTGCTATAATTGCTGGTTTTCATGTATTTATTGCTCTATAGCGCAGCTTCATCACGGTAAAATACAACCCTATTCCGGCTATAGCTCCGGCGCTGTCGATCAGCACATCCGTAACCTGACCGCTCCTTCCCGGTACAAAAAGCTGATGGACCTCATCAGAAATGGCATACATAACACAGATCAGCAGTATAAGCAGAGAGCTTCTTAAACTATAGGGCTTACTTTTCCCCAATGCATTGGATGATAGGAGACCCAACACCAGATACGCCACAAAGTGAGCATTCTTTCTGACAAAATAACTGAAGCTGTTCAGATCAGCCTCAATGCCGGGGACAAGCTTCCCAAGCAGCTTTATAATGGCTTGCGTAATTCCTGAGCTTAGTTGATTGGACTGTTCAGCGGGTTGCGCCGACAGGTAAAATATGAACAGCATCCAGAGAATCACTGCCGTCCAGGACAAGATAGCCACAGCGTGTCCTTTACCGGTACTGCCGCTTGAATTTCTGCCCGAGCTTTCGTCCTTATCTTTGCCGATATGCTTCATATCGATACTACCTTGCCTGCTTCTACTTTAAATGCTTCCCCGTCTACACCAATCCAAACCGGAATACCGGAAGGATTTTGGACTATCTTTCTGTCTGCGCTGAATTTCAGGCCTTTCATCGCTTTGACATAGTCCAGTATCTCGATATTTGTCGCATACCAGACATTTTCGTCACCGCATACCGTTTTACAGAACTCCTCAATCAGCTCCCAATTATTATTCCGATCAAATTCAAAACTATGCCCCCATACATAAAACAACGGCATTTGTGCCCAGCCCAGCAAGTTTTGAAACTCTCTGCATTTGTCCATCAGATTCTGTTCATGATGACATGTCGGATGCCAAGCCAGAAAATTCCCGGGCAGGTGGAACCACCCCTGGGACTGAACCGTCCTTGCGTATTCAATTCCAAGTCCCGGCAGAATTGCAATCACTTCCTCGTTATATGTACCAAAGGGGTAGGACATTCCGCGGACCGGATATCCCGTAAGTGCTTCAAGCCTCTTTCTGTCCTCGAGGATTTCCGAAACGATCATCTCATTCGGAAGCATGGTGAGGTGCGGATGATTTAATGAATGCGCAGAAATCTCATGGCCTTCATATAGTTTGGCTACCTCCGATGCGCTTACAAATGGATCCGTATCAAATTTTCCTGAGTTAAGGTGGAAGCTCCCTTTGATGCCATATTTGTTGAAAATATCCACAAGTCTTCTGTCATGGATCTGCCCGTCATCATAGCTCATGGTCAGGGCTTTCCTCTTCCCGTCGGGGTAAAAGCTAAAAGTAATATTCATATGATTAAATCTCCTTAAGAAGTAAATTTTTCTAGTATTTATTGTACCATTATCTGCGCGCTTGTAACGCCTCGGTTCAAAATAAAATTTTCGGCTTGTATACAGCGTAAGTATTTTACCCTAAAAAACGAAGCATCTGGCTACAAATTTGCTTGTTTCTTGTACCGGATAGCTTGTAAACATGCACAAATTGCTGTATGCTAAGATCAACATAAGAAATTTGATTTTGTAAAGCAAATTATGAAGGTAGAAAGTGTAAAGTAGCCTACGAAAATCGAGGAGGGAATTTTGTGAAACTGCCACAGCAGGATTTTACATACAGACAGTACATGGAGGCCTCTGACTTTGAGCTTTTTTACTATCAGGACAATAAACCTCCTGAGGTAGATTTCCACAACCATGACTTCTATGAGATCTACCTTTTTCTTTCCGGCACGGTGACCTTTGTAATTGAGGGTAAATCATATCGAATGAAGCCCAGAGACATTCTGATTATTAATAATAAGGAGCTTCACAAGGCCTTAGTAGAAAAGGGTATTCCCTATGAAAGGATTGTCATCTGGCTGAACCCAGACTATGTAAAAAGCCTGAACACCGAGAAGACAAACCTGCTTGGAGTATTTGATTCATCATTGCTAAACCGGTATAACCTGCTGCGGCTGAATTCTGAAGCAATGGAATACATCTACACAATCATTGACAAGCTGGGGCTCGCATACAAAAGCAGCACATTCGGAAGTGACATCCTGAGGGATTCATATATAAAAGAATTATTGGTATATATCAACTGGGTATATCAGATTTCCAGCGGAAGTAACCTGGAGCTGGATATCACTTATAACGAAAAGGTCACAAAAATCATTCATTATATCAATCAGAATCTGAGCGAAGACTTGTCTCTTGAGACAATCTCGGCCAAATTTTATTTGAGCAAGTATCATCTTCTGCGTGAGTTCAAGAAAAACACCGGATATACAATACACAGGTATATCACTCAGAAGCGCCTTATTATGGCCAAGGAACTGCTGAAGGACAGCAGACAGGTCTCAGAGGTTTGCAGTAAATGCGGCTTTGGTGACTATTCAAACTTTATTCGCGCCTTCAGGAAGGAGTTTGGAATCTCCCCCAAAAAATACTTCAAGGGCGCCAATCTATAACCCTTGCAGTGTATATCAGTGTATATTTCTAGAAATAAATATTCTCTGTGCTGAATATACTAAACGCTTGCTCAGTCTACTACAATGTCTGTGCTCAGTCTTGTGCTCTGTCTGCTGCTCGGTCTGCTTGCTCAATCCGCTTCAAGCACTTGCTTTAATACATTTCTGACCGCCTGCTTTCCGGTGATCATCGCAGCAAAGTACTTCTCCACCTTCTGCCCCAATCCGATCTTATACAGATCCAGCCCGAACAGTCTCTCATTTGACAAAACAGGAACTAAACGTCCTTCAGCAGAAGCAGGGTCGCCAAATACTACCCCCTTCAGATAACCCTTCAGCTCCTCCATCATCGGATCGGCGCTGAGCTCCATCATTTCGCCGCTATCATCAAGACCCATAAGATACCTGCACCAGCCGGCAATAACAAGCGGAATATACTTCAGCTTCGTTACATCCTTCATTGGGTCAGCAACATAAGATTTGATGGTTTCACCAAATCTGACCGGTATCTTTTGCGAGGTGTCGGTGGCAATCCTTTGAGGTGTGTCAGGAATATATGGATTGGGGAACCTAACTTCAATGACTTCCCGGATAAAGGCCTCCGGATCGATAATGCCCGGATGAACTACCACGGGCATTCCTTCCTCATATCCAATCTTCTCAATCAGTTTCTTGAGAAGCTC
Source organism: Bacillota bacterium (assembly GCA_023411645.1). Taxonomy (GTDB): domain Bacteria; phylum Bacillota; class Clostridia; order Acetivibrionales; family DTU013; genus JAEYRF01. The sequence continues at coordinate 22,160 of JAEYON010000066.1, forward strand.
ATCCTGCATCTCATCTGCGATCAGACCGTAATTCAAAAGACATCCAAAGACGGCAAGTGCAGTGTGCAGAGGATTTAGGCAGGTACAAACCTTCATTTTCTCAACGCGGTTTACAGTTTCCCTGTCGGTGAAAATAACACCTGCCAGTTCAAGCGGCATACGCCCATTCGGGAAATGATCCTCTACCACGAGATATTGAGAAACCTCTGTATTCACAAACGGAGCAATATACGTCCTTTTTTCCGTACAAACGATATCAGTACTTCCAAAGCCGGTTTGCACAAGCGTGTCCCGCACCTTTTCCGACGGTCTTGGAGTAATTTTGTCAATCATTGACCAAGGAAAGGAAACCTTTGCCGGGTCATTGAGATACTCTATAAATTTATGGTCAACAAAGCCCTTCTCCGCCCATTTTTTAGAAACTGCACAGACTGAAGCTTGGAGCAGCTCTCCGTTGTGAGAGCAATTATCCATACTGACAAAAGCAACCGGCAATTCACCATTAAGATACCTGGTATAAGCAAGTGAAGCAATTTTTGACATAATATGCCTCGGCTTGTCGGGGCCGTTCTCCATATCTTCCGCCGCTTCCGCAAGGTACTCACCCGTTATGCCTTTGAGGCTGTATCCTTTTTCAGTGATTGTGAAGCTAACTACCTGCAGTGACGGATTTGCAAAAATGTCCTTAAGCCGTGCCCAGTCCTTTTCTCTAGCGACATCTCCCACAAGGCTCTCCGCGATACTTGCGATCACCTTTTTCTCCAGGCTTCCGTCCGGCTTCATCAGTACCAAAAGACTCAAGTTATCATATGGGGTATAAATCCGGTCAATAATCTCCGGATCGAAGGTTTCTGCCGAGACAATTCCGGTATCTGCTTTATTATGTTCAAGAAGCGTTTGCTGCAATACGGATATAAACCCTTTTAGAATGTTGCCAGCACCAAAATGCAGCCATGTGGGGCGTTCTGCGGTATTGCGGATCATTTGCTCCACATCAAAACGCGGCAGCCCTATCTCAGCTCTCTCCCATTCCCCACTATTTTTTATTCCAACTTTGCTTAATGTCAGCATCTGTTACCCACCCTTCATATAAGAACAGTATTATTGTACCCTGATTTATCATTGTACAATTGCGTATGAGCATTTTGCGCAAGCAAAAAATTGCACACGCATAAATTCCGCCGCAGGCGTATAATAGCCTTATATCATAGGGCAATTATACAATAACATATTTGCCATTTTCTTTGCTTATATTGCCTATAATACAGCAAAAATTGCTGTGTCATAGAAACATGACCCCAATCTTTAATAACAGCCATACTAGGAGGCAAGTAAAAGCCCTCTCCAGCCAGGCTTCCTATTGTCTTCTTCAAATAAATGTTATAATCTTCTTATGTTAATCAATTTGTGTTACTATCTCTGATGCAATAAACGAGGAGGTCTGACATGGTAAATAAAAAGAACCTGATCACATTTAAGTGGATGAAGATAATGTCGTCACTGCTGGCAATAGCACTCATGTTTGCGATGCTAATTGTTCCGACAATAGCTGCGGCACCCGGCGACTTAACTGGCAAGCTCGTTATTATTCATACAAATGACACTCACGGCGGGGATGTTGCAGTGGAGGGCAAATCAATAGGAACAGCCGGTATTGCCCAGCTTGTGAAGGATTATGAAAGCGCTGGTGCGGATGTGCTGCTGTTTTCTGCAGGAGATGCAATTCAGGGCGATCCCCTTGTAAATTTGAGCAACGGCTTGACGGCAATAGAATTTATGAATCTTGCCGGGTATGATTTAATGGTTCTAGGCAACCATGAATACGATTTCGGTTACGATAATCTCCTGAAGCTGAAAGATGTCGCCGACTTTCCTTTACTTTCAACCAACACTCTCGATAAGGTGAGCGGAAAACCAGTTTTTGAAGAATCAATAGTTTTTGACACAGATATAGGCAAGGTAGGAGTTTTTGGACTGACAACACCTGAGGCTATGACAAAAACAAATCCCAAAGATGTAGCTTCCCTCATTTTTCTTACAGGCAGGGAAATGTATGATGCCGCACAAAAGCAGGTAGACCAATTGGAAAAGGAGGGAGCTGAATACATAATATGTTTAGCACACCTTGGGACCGATGAAGCCAGCAAGCCCAACAGATCCATTGATGTTATTTACAATGTCGAAGGTATTGACATCCTTATAGATGCCCATAGCCACAGTGTTATTGAAGGCCACATGGAGGGCAACACCATTGTAAGCTCTGCCGGAACAAAGCTCAGCCATGCCGGGGTTATTGTAATAGACGGTGAGGCCATAGAAGCATCATTAATTTCAGCTGAAGAATACAATAGCATTGATACAAACATAAATGACATAATTGGTAATGCGGCCTCTGAGATAGATCTTCAGCTTTCCAGTGTTTTTGCCAGGACAGAGGTGCTTTTAGACGGAAACAGAGAACCCGGCGTGAGAACTCAGGAAACGAATTTAGGCGATTTTGCTGCCGATGCCATTCTTTGGGCCGCCGAACAAGCAACAGGTGTAAAGGTCGACGGAGCTATCACAAACGGCGGCGGCATCAGAGCATCAATTGATAAAGGCAACGTCACTATGAAGGATATGAAGACTGTGTTTCCCTACGATAATACTATCTCAATCGTTCAAGTAAAGGGAGGCCAGCTGCTGGAAATACTTGAAGCATCATGTGCAAGTGCTCCCGAACCACTTGGAGCGTTCCCGCAGGTATCGGGTATCGAGTTTACAATAAACACAAATGTTCCCTACGAAAAAGGAAATCAGTATCCCGACTCAACCTATTTTGCTCCTGCAAAGCCTGGCGCGCGTATTACTAATGTAAAGATTGGCGCAAAGGCATTGGATCCTGATAAGACCTACACCATAGCCACCAACGACTTCCTCGCTGCAGGAGGTGATACGTACTATTTATTTAAAGGCTTAGAGAGTTATAATACATATGTAGCACTGGAGGATGCTCTTATAGATTATACAGATGAAGTGCTAGACGGCGTGATAAGTGAAGCCGGATATGGAAGGCCTGCTGGACGTATAGCTATCACAAATGCGGCAACACCCTATACTGTAGTAAAGGGCGATTGCTTATGGGTTATTGCTGAGAAGTGTCTGGGTGACGGTAGAAGATTCGTAGAGATATATGAGCTTAACAAAGACTCTATAAGAAATCCAAACCTTATATATATTTCTCAGGTCCTGAAAATACCTGTGAAATAGTAGCGTTTATAATAATGAAAGGGTACTGCCTCACTCAAACTCCCGGAACCCCATCTTCAGCCAGGTCTCCTTCGTGATGGTGTTCTGCGCGGTCAGGCCGTTTGCCCGCTGAAATTGGTGGATGGCCTTTTTCAAGTCGTCCTCATAAATTCCATCCAGCGGCCCGCTGTAGTATTCAAGCTGCCGCATCCGCCGCTGGATGGCAAGCACATCAGCGCCCCTGTCGCCTGGGTTGATTTCATCATAGCCACGCCCAAAAGGACCGAAGGGGCCATTCACGATAGTCACCTCCGTACCGATCGGTACAATGCTGTACAGCTCAGCCACATCACTATTGAACATACGGATACACCCCTTACTGGCCGCTCTTCCGATAGATCCGCTGTCGATGGTTCCATGAATGCCGTATGTCCCCCAGGGCACGTCGAGGCCAAGCCAGCTTCCGCCGAACCCCTCTCCCCAGTCTCCCTTTTCAACTATTCTCCAACTACCCAGCGGCGAGGGAAAGCCGGACTTACCGGACGCAATCGTATACTCCTTAATACATACTCCATTTTCAAGCAGATATAATGTTTTATCTTCTACTTCAATAAATATGACGTACACCTTTTTTTCATCGGTCTTGTCGACGCCAAGGGACATATCCCTCCTTGCATCTATAAAAATCTGTGTAACTGATAATGCAAATAATACCACAAAGAAATAAACAGCAGTAAGCTTAAACCTGCCCAACAAAAACACCTCCGCAGGGCTTCATCCTGTATCTATTATTTATATGCGAAGGTGTTTTGTCCAATGCGGAGGTGAAATATTTTGATTTATAAAATATACATATACTGACAAGAAAGGGGCTTTATCAAAAACCCCCATGTTGTTAATCACAATATATAAATATAAGCTTGAACTCTAAGCCTTGCCGCCTTTGATAACCTTAATTTCTACTTCCTGCTTATCTACCTTATCAGAAAGAGTATCTACTTTCTTTTCAACCTGTATGAGTTTTTCATAAGTTTGTTCGTAACCATCATAAAGTGCTTTGATATTTTCCTTCAAGTCATGCTCAAGCCTCAATATATGGTTGCCGTTCTCTTCAACTTTTTGTGTAATATCTTTCCTGAATTCTGAAAACTCGCCGTACATCTTGGTCAGCAGTTCAAATGATTGATCTTCCATACTCACACGCTCCCTTTGCGTAAAATATTTTATCAAACCATGGATGAAAATGCTATAGGACTTCTGTCAACATTTTTGCGTCCCGCAGTGCTTCATCTTTTAACATTTTATATGTGGAGGCGTAATGTCCAAATACCTTTCGTCGTTACTGTTCGTACCATCATGGAAACTGTGTAATAGCGAAAACATAAATCGAAGCTGCCTCACCAAAAACCTGTTGTTAGATAAGAAAAGTTTACATTTGTTTTTATAAATTATATATGATAGAATTGTTTTAGTAATTTCTGGTATCGTTGTCGAAGCTTTTGCTTATTTCTGATAATATACTGGACACATTTCACCAATTGTTTTATGGATAATACCGCCGTGGCATTTTTAAATGAATAAGGAGGATTGAGATGAAATCAAAAGAGTGTCTCAAGTATTTGGTTTATATTTTAATATTATTTGGGTTTATATTTGTAGAGTGGTTCGCTATTAATCCTATTCTGGAAGAAGGGTATTACAGGCAAAACATAGCGCCATATTATTATCTCATTCCAGCTGTTATTAATATCGGAATAGGCTTTATACTGGGCTTGGATCACTTTTTTAATGAACGTAAAAGAACGGGAGCCTGGAAAATCAATCTGCCGAAAATCATATTTATGGGGATACCATCATTATACCTTTCTTTCTCTGCATTCATCACTGGTAAACTGCTGATAGGAAGCAGTACAACTTATATGGCCTTATTTCAGTTGATCCTGGGATTTGCCATTATAACGGGCTTTTACAAGCAAAGAGCTGAATAAAGCAAGCGTACTTGATAAACATCCTTATTGGTGAACTATTGTATGCTCCGTCTGATTATGAAGCAAGCCTGATCGCCCCTTTTTTGCCTGTTGAGCTCCCTGGCTTTTTTTCTATAATCTCTGATCTTATTGAAATGAATCAGACGGTAAGTGATCGTGTGCGGGAATTGCAGCAGGCCTTTCCCTGCGATATGCCTCTCGCTTCCGATAAACTGGCTTTCGCTTGAATCCCAGATAGTATCCGAGATTTCAAAGCCGTGATTCCTGCACAGTATTTCCATACTCTTGACCGAATGGAGGAAGAAATGCCGGGGCGCTTCTATGTGGCACCAGTTGACTCCATAATGGTCCCATGCATACGAAGATGCCAGGGGCATCCTGATAATACAAACCCCGTTGTCGGCCAACAGCCTGGAGAGAGCCTTCATCGTTTCAATCTGTTCATAAATGTGCTCAAATGAATGGTTGAACATAATAACATCATATTTGCCGTCAAGCTCCGTCAGATGTGCTTTCAATAGTCTTACTCCATTATCGCGCG
>JAEYON010000140.1 GCA_023411645.1 Bacillota bacterium
GTGCTATATATAGGTACCGATAGAGTCTAAATGCACCATAGGGGTTCAAAAGTCATTGACATCTGGGGTTTTCAGAACATAAAAAACGACACCGCAGATAAATACATTGTATCAATCTGCGGTATCAGTTTTGGCTGCGGGAGAAGGATTTGAACCCTCACAGACTGATCCAGAGTCAGTTGTGCTACCATTACACAATCCCGCAATATCCGTAACAGTGGTTATTATAGCATAAGGTATATCATGAATGCAAGCGATTTTACTTCCAACTCAAAAAATATCTGGTGTGAAATTATATCTGTTTCATATATAATAAATAAGGGAAGATATCATCTATTGCATTTCTAAAACTTAACCTTAGGAGGTATTGGTAATGAAAATGGACCAATTAGCCCTGTCATCTCTGCATATCACAGAAGACGAGTATCATTTCAAGGGCCAGTTTATACTCAGTGCTCCCGGTAAATCCAGAAGCATTGACCTGGAAGATCTTGAAAAAATCACCTTACTGGAGGACCTGAAGTCCTATTTTGGCCTTGAAGAATCAATAAATGAAATTAAAGATACTCTCATGGATAAGGTCATGGAAAAAGCTCATATCAGCTCCAAAATTGTCGAAGGCGAAAACTACGACGAGTCGTCAAGGAAGAAAAAAATGGAGCGGCTTGCCAAGAACCTTGATATGGCGTGAAACCTTAGTGTTGCAATTGACGCTCAGGTCACCCGCGTAACATCCACATGTAGAGTGGGATGATGATCAGGCTTGCTGCGGTCGTTATGGCTGTCATGACTGCAGCGAACTGATAATCAGAGCCATATTCCCTGGCCACCACCGATGTGCTTGTAATCGTCGGCATTGCGGACTGTATGACAAAGACTGTACCCATGAGCTTCGGAACAGTGAAAATCTGCAGCAGCGCAAGCATAATCATCGGACATATGATTGCACGGGCCAGAATTAGTACACCCATATCCTTGTTAAGTTTAATATCAGCCGGTTTGACCGAATGAATCGCAATGCCTGTGAAGAACATTGCCAAAGGAGTGGTCAGATTGCCGATATATTTACTGCTGTTGAACAGGAATGCAGGCAGCGGTATGTCTGTCAGTACCAGTATAACACCGGTTAAAAATCCCAGAATTGCCGGATTAAATATCCTTTTAAGCGTTCGTACGTTAAAAAGCGAAGCTCTTTCATTTTCGGGATTGTCCAGGCTCACCTCATAAGCACCAACTGTCCAGTAGAAGCAAGTATTTGCAAGATAATAAAGCAAAACAAAAGGAACTGCTTCCTCTCCAAACAATGCCAGATTAACAGGTAAACCTATAAACATCGTATTGGATGCGAAGAACATTGAGCGAAACACACCCTTGCGGCTTCGATCCACCTTGATGAGATTGCTGACCAAAATGGACAAAATATAGCTAAGCCCGATCGAAAGAAACGGAACGGGTAAATTCACGGCGAGTTCTATTAATTCATCCCTGTCAAAGGTTGATGTGATATTGTATAGCATGTAACAAGGCAGTGAAATATTCAGAATTACCTTTGAAAAAGTTTTGCCGGTGGTATCATTGAACCAACCGGCACGGGTCAGTAAAAACCCCGTCAAGATCATAATAATAATTGTTAAAATACTCTCTATCGAACTTAGAAATGTCATTTGTTTTCTCCTGATACTGTTTAGACCTTCTTATTGCTGCGCAGCTTTTTGATCGCTTCTCTTTCGGGCAGCGGTCTGCATAAGAAATACCCCTGCAGAGCGTCGCAGTCGATTTTTTCAAGATGCTCATACTGCTCTCCGGTTTCAACACCCTCCGCAATCACACGCAGATTCATGCTTTTTGCAATATGCACCATGAAATCGACCAAAGATGTGCCCTCCAGAGTGTCGTTAATTGTATTTACAAACGATCTGTCAATTTTCAGCGATGTGATCGGAAGCTGATTTAATAAGCTCATTGAAGAATATCCTCTTCCAAAACCATCCATTATTATTTTCAATCCTTTTTCGTTCAGCGTCCTGAGCTTGTCTATTATCACATCAAAGGCTCCGGATAAAACAGGCTCGGCAATCTCAAGTTCAATACTGTCGGAACTGATGCCGGCCATATCCAACATGTCCGTCATCATCTCCACAAAATCATCCTGAAGAAGCTGAAGTTTGGAAACGTTAACGCAAACCTTTATATCCTCGTAACCTTGCTGCTGCAGGTGCTTTTGGAAAAGGCAGGCATTGCGAAGCGTCCATTCCCCGATCGCTATTATCATATGCGTATCTTCTGCAACCCTGATGAACTGATTGGGCATAATAAAACCCATTTCATCGTTCCTCCATCTCATCAGTGCTTCAAAAGCTGATATACGATTGCTCTTAATGTCATACACAGGCTGATAATACAGTTCAAGCTCATTCTTCTCCAGGGCATTTCGCAAATACCTTTCGATAAACACCCATTCCTGCACCGCAGCATACATTGATTCACTGTAAATAACAATTTTGTTCTTTCCGGTTTCTTTGGCTTTGATAACAGCAATATCGGCGTTTTTAAACAGCTCCTCAGCAGTGCTTCCGTGATCTGGGTAAATTGAAATACCTATACTGACTGTGCTGTACAAGACCCTCTCATCAATCTCCACAGGATCCTTCAGCCCTCTGAGTATTCTGACAGCAAGGCTCTCAATTTCATGGATCCCCTGGAATCGTTCTGCCAGAACCGTAAATTTATCTGCTCCAATCCTGTAGACAGTGCAGTTTTTATCGACAAGTCCTGTCAGAAGTTCCAAAAACCTTTTGAGCAGCCGGTCTCCAAAGATGTGTCCATATGTATTGTTTACATACTTAAAATTGTCAACGTCAATAAATAAAAGAGCATAATTATCAACTGACTTCAGTTTTTTATCTAATTCCTCTATCAGCGCACCAGTTCCGGAAACAGAAAAACATCCTTTCATCCTGCGCCCCCCTTTGTGATAAGAGATTGGAAAAACACCCTGCCATTTTTGATAACAGAGCGTTTACAAATAACCTATCTATAATTTATTGTACAATAATTAAGCCGTATTCACAACCTTAACAGTCGACATGATGCATTTTAATAACTATTTCAGAACCAAAAAACAAGGGAAGCCATTACAGCTCCCCTTGCCACTTTATTAACTTTATATATCGGTTTTACTTCTGCCCCATGTCTCCTTCTTTCTTAACAACTGCCTGTGCGGCTGCAAGTCTTGCGATCGGCACTCGGAACGGTGAGCATGAAACATAGTTCAATCCGATCTGATGGCAGAATTCAACGGAAGAAGGATCTCCGCCATGCTCTCCGCAGATACCCAGCTTGATGTCAGGTCTGGTGGCCTTTCCGCCTGCAACAGCCATCTTCATCAGCTTGCCTACGCCGGCCTGGTCAACCTTAGCTGTTGGGTCAGATTCAAATATCTTCACTTTATAGTAGTCGTCCAGAATCCTGCCGGCATCGTCACGGCTGAGTCCATAAGTCATCTGTGTCAGGTCGTTTGTGCCGAAGGAGAAGAACTCTGCTTCGGTAGCGATTTCATCAGCCAGAAGTGCGGCTCTTGGGATCTCGATCATGGTTCCGACCATATAATTCAGCTTCACACCTGCTTCGGATATAATCGCATCGGCTGTGGAGACTATGATGTCCTTGACAAATTTTAATTCCTTCAACTCACATACCAGTGGGATCATGATCTCAGGAACAACTGTCATACCCTTCCTGTTTACGTTGATGGCAGCTTCAATGATAGCTCTGGTCTGCATCTGCGCGATCTCAGGATAGGAAACGGCCAGACGGCATCCCCTGTGGCCCATCATCGGATTGAGCTCATGCAAGCTCTTGACTAATGCCCTAAGCGAATCCGAAGAAATATCAAGCTCTTTCGCCAACGCATTGATATCTTCATCCTCCTGGGGCAGGAACTCATGCAGCGGAGGATCCAGAAGTCTGATTGTTACCGGATACCCCTTCATCTCTGTAAAGATACCCTCAAAGTCGCTCCTCTGCATGGGAAGGATCTTTTCAAGCGTTTTCTTTCTCTGATCAACATTGCTTGAAACGATCATCTGTCTGAAAGCAGATATCCTGTCGGGTTCAAAGAACATATGCTCGGTACGGCAAAGACCGATTCCCTCTGCCCCGAATTTGATAGCTTGTCTGGCATCTCTCGGAGAGTCTGCATTGGTTCTTACCTTAAGTGTTCTGATCTCGTCAGCCCATGTCATAAATGTCGCAAAGTCGCCGGTCATTTCAGTTTCCACTGTTGGAAGCTGCTCACCGTAAACATTACCTGTAGAGCCGTCCAGAGATATCCAATCGCCTTCCGAATACTTTTTACCATTCTTATCTAAGAAATATTTTTCTTTTTCAAAAATCTTAATTTCGCTGCAGCCTGCTACACAGCAGGTGCCCATACCGCGCGCCACAACCGCCGCATGGGAGGTCATACCACCGCGGCCGGTCAGTATGCCCTGTGAAGCATTCATTCCTTCAATATCCTCGGGCGATGTCTCAAGACGGACAAGGATTACTTTCTTTTCTCCGCTATTAAATGCCTCAACTGCCTCCTCGGCCTTAAAATAAACTTTTCCTGTCGCTGCTCCCGGAGATGCGGGAAGTCCCTTTGCAATAGGAGTGGCAGCCTTCATTGCCTTTGTATCGAAGCTTGGGTGCAATAATGAATCAAGCTGCTTTGGATCCACCTTTAATATCGCTTCCTGCTTTGTCGCCATACCTTCGGCAACAAGGTCAACGGCGATCTTCAGAGCAGCAGCAGCCGTTCTCTTGCCGTTTCTGGTCTGTAGCATAAAGAGTTTTCCCTTCTCAATGGTGAACTCCATATCCTGCATGTCCCTATAATGATTTTCAAGCTTATTTGCGATATCTACAAACTGGTTGTAAGCATCCGGGTTAATCTCTTTCATTTTGTCGATGGACTGGGGAGTCCTGATACCGGCCACGACATCCTCGCCCTGCGCATTCATCAGAAATTCACCATACAGCTTCTTCTCACCGGTGGACGGATTTCTCGTAAATGCAACACCTGTACCTGAATCATCGCCCATGTTGCCGTATACCATTTCCTGTACATTAACAGCAGTGCCCCAGTCTCCGGGGATATCATTCAACCTTCTGTAGACAATAGCTCTGGGATTGTCCCAAGAACGGAAAACAGCCTGCACAGCCTCCATCAATTGAACCTTTGGATCCTGGGGAAACTCAGTTCCTTTTTCGGCTTTATATAATTCCTTATATCTCTTGACAACCTCTTTCAGGTTATCTGCAGTCAGGTCGGTATCAGCCTTCGCACCGTTTTCTTTCTTAACTGTTTCGAGAATATGCTCAAATTTAGGTTTTTCTACTTCCATTACAACGTCGCTGAACATTTGAATGAATCTTCTATAGCTGTCATATGCGAATCTCTCATTGGAAGTGAGCTTAGCAAGTCCTTCAACAACTGCGTCATTGAGACCAAGATTCAAAATGGTATCCATCATACCGGGCATAGATGCTCTTGCACCTGAGCGCACGGATACGAGGAAGGGATTTGACGGATCGCCGAATTTTTTACCGACAACTGCTTCTGTCGCAGCCAGCGCATCATAGATCTGTCCTTCGATCTCCTTAGAAATAACCTGACCATCCTTGTAGTATTGCGTACAGGCTTCAGTTGTTACAGTAAATCCTCTTGGAACAGGCAGACCCAAACCGGTCATTTCAGCAAGGTTTGCGCCCTTGCCTCCAAGTAAATTTTTCATTGAGGCATTTCCCTCTTTGAATAAATAAACAAATTTCGTCATATATACCTCCATTTAATATGTAGTAGATTATGTATGATAAAGATTATAATACATACAATGCTAAATTTAGCTTCCCACAGACCCATATTATTATAACATAATAAACAAAAAGAATACTAATAAATTAATTTTCTAATTAATTGTAAGTGCTTTGAAATGTTCACTGTATCTCAGTTCGCCATTTTTTAGGACCCAGAGTGCTTCTGTGTCGGGAAGGCTGTTGATGAACTCGAGTCCCTGTTCAAGGGACATGTTGAAAATTGCTGTAGAAAGAGCGTCGGCCACGCCGGAATCCTTGCAGACAATGGAAACCGACATAAAGTACTCTGCCGGGTATAATGTTTCCGGATCAATAATGTGGTGGTAATTCTTGCCGTCCACCGTGTAAAAGCGCTCGTATATACCACTGGTAACAAGCGATGCATCGGTAAGATTTATACTGAGGAGCTGTTCCATTTCACTATCCAGATCAGGGTTCTGTATGCCTACATTCCAGGGGATCATGCTATCACCGGAGTCACCATTCGCTTTATCGCCGATTTCCGTACCTTTCTTGCTGTCTATGGCTTTACCTGAGATTGCTCTCACATTGCCGCCCACACTGATCAACCCTGATGTGAAGCCTTTTTCTCTGGCAATTCGACTTACCTCTTCTGTTGCATAGCCTTTGGCAACCGCACCTACATCCAGCCTCATATGAGGGTCTTCCAGATATACGGTGGATGCTTCGTCATTGATAATTATCTTGTAAATATCTGTATGCCTTGCTGCCTCCAACAGCTGATCCCGCTGTGGTAGCCGCGCCTGTTCAGGATCCTCCCCTGCTGCCTCGCGACAGTCGTGCCAGAGCTTGAGCACTGAACCGTACGCAATATTTACCTTCCCGCCAGTCTTTTCGTACCAGTCCATCGCAAATCGTATCAGATCGATAATTCTGCGATCCACCTTTACTGGAGCGATCCCGGCATTATCGTTGACTGTTTTCAGGTTGTTGATCCCTTCATAATCATTGTAAATATCATAAAGCTGATGGTATTCCTCCAGGCTATCATGGATCAACTGGGCCTGTTCAGTGAAGTCAGCCTCGCTGTCTGAATAAGCAACAATTTTTGTCAACGTATCAAACAAACGAAAAAATTCAGCTTCATACCGGGATTTCTTTTTCCCGCAGGCCGAACCGTTCAATAAAATCAATATGGACAATAGTACTACTGCCACTTTCCTAAACAAATCGCAGACCTCTCATAAAAAAATTTAGGGGGCTGGTCGATGACTGCGTCATCTGCTCGCCCATGCATTCTGGGCATCGAGCCCCGCTCAATTTTAGTCAGATTCCGCTACAGCGGAATGACTATAAACAAAGTCAGAGAGGCAAGCTGCTTGCCTCTCTGCATTATCATATCATAAATAAGTACTTAAAACTATTTTGCATTCGCTGATGCCTTTTCAATGATTGTCAGGAAATCGGTAATGTGTACCGTAACCGAGCTAGTCAGCTCAGAAGCAGTTGGAACACCTTCTGCGTTGACAGCAACACCTTTGACCTGAGCCACTGTCTTACCGACAGTATATGCCGCAAATGCTGCAGCCTGCTCGTTCCATTCCTTCTTTATACCCGAAGCCTTTTTCATTCCGTATGCATCACCGAGCTCGTTTTTCGTCTTGAGCTCACCTGCAATATCAGAAGTGATTTTGCCGTCTGTAGTAAAACTCACGTTGGACTGGGAAGAGTCAATCACAGAGCTAGTGATTTTGCCGTCCGCAGCAAAGGTAGTTGCAGTATACATGGAATATGCCTGTGCAAGACCTTCCTTCTCAGCAGTTGCATCTGTTGATTTGTTTATCGTGGTTACGACGCCAAGTCCGAGCTTGTCGCCTGCCTTCGCACCCAGATCCTTTGCATTGTTTACTGCTTTTTCGATTGCTGCCGTCAGGTCGGTGATATGGACCGTTACGGAAGAAGTGAGATCCGAACCTGTAGGAACGCCTTCAGCGTTGATTGCGATCCCTTTGACCTGCTCAAGCGTCTTGCCGACCACATAAGCTGCAAATGCATCCGCCTGCTCGTTCCATTCCTTCTTTATACTCGAAGCCTTTTTCATCCCATAAGCTTCGCCAAGCTCCTTCTTAGTCTTAAATTCATTGTCAAGTGGAGTTGTAACCTTTCCTTCCGCAGAAAAATTGATCTTTGTCTGTGCAACGTCAATATCACACTTCAAAATTTTCCCGTCCTTATCAACCATAACTGCCGCGACGGTTGAATCTACCTGTGCAAGTCCTTCCTTCTCTGCGGTAACATCTGTTGACTTAGCAATGGATGACACGACGCCTAAACCAGTTTTTACAGCACCTCCTGTTGCGTTGCCGCAGCCTGCAAGCATTACAACAGCCATAGTCAACATAAGAACCAATGCAATAATTTTTTTCATAAATAAACCTCCATCAAATAAAATAGTTTCAATTATTAACCCAGTCTCTTCAGAGCCGGTATAATAAACCTCAGAAGCGTGGCTGTAATGATGCCTGCCAAAACTCCGGAAACAAGCAGGACAGGCAGATACGCCCACATATACATACCCGCGTAGATCACCGTTATTGCAGTAAATTGCCCCAAATTATGGGCAATCGCCCCGAATATGCTAAGCAGCATGTAAGATATCCGCTCTCGCGAAATGATCAACAGCAGCAGCATAACCGTCAATGATAGTATCCCACCTGATAAACTCAGTATTCCTGCGATCAGCCCCCTTGTCATAAATACAAACAACGCCTTCAATACTGCTATGGAGTAAGCCTGACCCTTATTAAGAAAAATCATGGCATACATCACAGCAATGTTCGATAATCCGAATTTTACGCCGGGTACAGGCAACGGCAGCGGTGGTAATGCATTCTCTGCTATCGTCAGAACTATCGCAAGCGCGAATATCAGGCCTGCGTGGACCAAGCGCCGGGTCATGTCTTCTCTGCCTGTTGACTCTCTATCTTCCGACAATAATGTCCGGATCCTCTTCATTGCGCTCCCCCCGTGGAACGATTTTCACTACAATCCCGTTGGGCAGACATGCTGCGCTCTGTCCAATCATATGCAGCTTTCCTGCGTTGATGCACACCTTATCCGGGCAATCGGATTGAATAAACTGTATATTACCCTCTTCATCCAGTAGGAAAACAACATCTTCCTCCTGCGCAACAGAGAAAATTCTTTCCTGCCCGACTACCAGCTCCACCGTCTCAACAAGCTCCGAATAGTAGTATATTTCGGCCTTTGCAGCTTTTCCGGAAAATATGCTGTTATATACAACCCAGAACAAGCCTGCCGCGGCAATGATAACGGCGATTATAATTAGATCAGCTTTCCTGAATAGCTTTGTTTTCACCTTGCCACTCGTTTTCATTAGTCTTTAAACCTTTCACGCCCCCGGTAATAACGCGCTGATGAAAATCAGTATCGTCGTAGCTCCCATTATAATGATGTAGTTCATAATAGAAGTTCCGAATGTCGTTGCCTTATCCTGCACCTTCATAAATACATTTATATTCCTCTGCACTATCCAAAGTGTCGGCAAAAGCAGCAGGCAGATCGGATGCAATATACCAAGCACTACCATAAGAATCATATCAATATAGGTGAGATAATACAGCGCCGCAAAGAGGAGCAGCGCTTTTTTTCCCAGGTAATAAGGCAGAGTATAACGCTTTACAGCAACATCCTTCTCTACATCGCAAATATTATTAGCCAGCATGATATTAGCTGTGGTGCAAACAGGAATTATGGACAAAAGCAGTACTGTTAACACAGGCCACACCATAATTTCCGCGCCAATTTTATCCCAACCGAATTGAAGCGAAAGAAACGTCCCCTCCGGCATATTGATGTACAACAGCAGAAACGGGATGAGCAAGCCGTAAAATACCCCTGAAAGCAGTTCTCCCAGCGGTTGCCTTGATATGGGCACAGGTCCGTATGTGTACAGGACTCCCGCGAGAAAGCAAATGACTCCAAGCAGCAGAACAACGATATCTGTGATATAGGCTAGATACAGACCCAGCGCCGCACTTATTCCAAACAGCACAAAAATGATGGCCAGTGCTTTACGCCTTTGGAACTGTAAAATCTGATCATTAGTCCTGGTATCGATGTAATTGTTGATTGCAGTTGTGGTAAGGTCAAAGAGGAACATCGAACAGAAAAATACAATAGTCTTCTCCCAATCGATTCTTTGGTCCTTATATACAAGAAATGCTATTGTCATCAAAAAGGCAAATAAGCTTGTTATCTTAGTCTTGATTTCAACATAGCTTAGAAAACGTTTCAACACTGTTATTCACCATATCTTTCTTAGAGCGCAGCTGAGCTCTGGAACACACGAAATGCCTTATTAAGGATCATTTCAAGACCGTTATGCTTATCTTCGGTAGTATCAAGGCTGTCGAGTATTTTCATATACCTGGCATAATATTTCTTCGCAACCATCCTTGTAAAGCTCAGGCCACCCATTTCATAAACATACTTGTTGAGCTCTTCTCTGGTTACCTCATTCTTTTGCGTCTTCTCCTTCAACCCCGCATTTTTGCGGAACGCCTGAATGATTGGTAAGGTGATTACATTCTTTTCATAATCAGATTGTACCGGCTTCTGTGCAACGCTTTCAGTTGCTTCAAAATCCATACAATCGTCAATTAACTGGAATATCATCCCGAGAGAACGTCCCATCTTTTTATAAAGCTTGATCTCCGAACGATCACAACCTGAAAGCAGTGCCCCGGCAAAATATGATGCCTCAAAGAGCGCAGCAGTCTTTCCGTTTATGATCTTCAGATATTGATAAACCGATAAATTGTAATTTCCGTTATTCACATTCTGTAACAATTCACCTGAACAGATCTTCAATACATAATCAGGCAGGTCCATTTCCAGATATTCCTTTTTATCCGGTATGGATGCAGCCATCCGCAATGCAACGCTTAAAAGATAGTCTCCGCAAATCACAGCTGTCCTTTTCCCAAACTTCTTCTGAAGAGTCGGAAGTCCTCGTCGTATATCCGCATCATCGATCACATCATCATGGACAAGCGTGGCAAGATGCAAAATCTCAATGGCAGCCGCCAGCTTGACAGCACTTGGAGAAATCAGGCCATCCCGGTTCATGGAGCATGTAAGAAGGGACATCGCTCGAATGTACTTCCCCTGAGAGAGCGCAAGATGTTCCGTATAACACCGTACTATTCGGGGAGAGGCCGACAGCACACTGTTGACCTCTTCCTTTACGAGCGAAAAAGCATCTTCGAAATGACAAACCTTATCAGTCATGATATAAATACCACTTTCTGGCCCATCTTACTGTTTTCCATTTGTTTTTCAGAACCGGCATCACCCAATAATCCAACCCAAGTGTTCTTCCGGCGCCAATCAGTAAAGCAATTGCGGCAAATATCATCCAGAATGTCGACAGGTACAGACCTGTGGTAGTGACAAACATTGCTTGAAGTATCAGGGATGCTGCTGATGCCGGAGTCGTAAACAACCCGCCGATCAAAGCAAGACCGATTAGAATTTCTGCAATGACAATAAATATCTGCATGAACATTTGTACAGATTCATTAGGCAGTATAAGTGTATTAACAAACCATTTCACCAACGGTACATCCAACAGGAAAGCAAAGTCTTCCAGCGTCGATTTAATAGGCTCTTTCGCGCTTACAAATATTGCCCTGAACAAGCCAAGAAAGTTGAAGTCAAAAATTGCGGTCCCGGCGCTTGCCACTGCTTCGACGGCTCCTTCGGCGGCAGCGGTGGCAGAACTCACTGCATCAGTAGCGGCATTGGCCGCACTTGTGGCCGCGCTCACTGCATCAGAAGCGGTATTAGCCGCACCCTCCGCAGCAGCCGTGGCAGAGCTTGTTCCGTCGGAAGAAGGATTGAGAATGCTCTCATACCAGCCCCATGCCCCGGTAAAAAAGCCGTTCAGCTTCGGAGAAACAAACCAGCCCTCCAGTATTTTCTTGATGCCTTCAAATACCCAGACAGCTCCAAGGAAAACCCTAAGAGGCATCAGCAGAAAGCTGGGCGTCCTGTTGGACAAATGTCCTCCCACAAAGCTTCTGCGATTACGGATCGTGAAAAATTCATGTTTAAGATAACTAAATACCTTATTCCAACCAAGCACTTGAATATAGTAAATGATATTGATAAAATGCTTTGCAAACATTGCCAGAAATGACGGGAGACTGATCATCCTGTTTGGCAGTCCTACATGAGCGACGCCGTAACGTCCGCCAATACTGACCATGATTCCATGGAATGAGGGCTTATACTCTTCCATTTCCCCTTTTTTTGTAATTGCACAGGAGATATTATGTGCGACAGTATCTGAAGCATGTTCGCAGTTTTCAACCACCTGAGGGACGGGTTTTTCCTCCCCCTTAGGTATATAGAGCATATTATCGCCGGCAACATAAACGTGTTCATCATCAACAGAGCGAAGATATGAATCCAACTGGATACGTCCCCTGGAAGCCGATGTAAGTGTCTGTGCCGCCTTGGTAGTAATATCGGCAGCTTCAACACCTGCGGCCCAGATGATCGTTCCGGATTTTTCAATAACAGGCTTACCGTCTCTTTCGATTTCTATTGAATCAGTGCCTATATTTACCACATTGGTTTCCAACAATACACGGACACCCATTTTGTTCAAACGTCTTTCAGCCTTTGCAGAAAGCCTCTCCGGTAATGCGGGAATCGTTCTTGATAAAACATCAATAACAGAGATAGAGACCAATTCCCTTGGTATCTCAAATTTATCACACAATACAGGAACATACTCCGCCAATTCACCCGCCATCTCAACGCCTGTAAAACCTGCTCCGACAACATGGAAGGTCAGCAGTCTTTTTTTCTCTTCAGGATCCGCTTGCACGACTGCCTTTCTGAAAGTGCTGATTATTTGATCCTTGAGAATGACCGCATCCTCATATGACCAGAGCTTAAAGGCATTCTCTGCCGCTCCTGTTACACCGAAATAAGTGGGCTTTGAACCGGCAGACAGCACAAGGTAGTCGTAATCGTATTTCTCCTTGATACCGTTAACCGTCTTTTTTTCAAAATCGATGGAGTCAACATAATCGTGCTTAACATCAACCTTCCTGCCTGCGAACACCCTCTTGAGGCTGATCCTCAAGGATTCCTCATCAACGCGCCCCGCCGCAACCTCATGCAGTTCAGTGAGCATCGTGTGAAAAGGATTTCTATCAATTATTGTGATTGACACATCCTTATCCTTCTTAAATCTCTTACTGAGCTTCTTAGCAGTCAAAATGCCGGCATAACCAGCTCCAACAATTACTATTTTCGTATACATCGCCCTCTCCAGAATTTCATATTTGCAAAACAATTTTCTCAAAAACATAGATTACTGTCAACAATTTAACAAAATAATATCGAAAAATTTGAATATTAGAATATTTGGTAGAAATATTATCTCTACTCATAAGTGTTAATACTATTTTCCCATAAAAAAAGGATTTAAACACAAAAGACGCCTTAAGGGCGCGGCTCAATAGGGAAACTTATTGAACCATACCCCAAACCGATACGGAAATGAGGTAAGCGAGGCATTATCATTACGATGTTCGTGACCCATCGTTCAGCCCTCCAATCTCTATAATATGTCGGAGTTTATCTCAGTGAATCATTCGTCGTCATCACCTATATCATCAGTTTCCTCTTCTGATTCAGCGATTTCAGTCAGCTCTCGTAACTTGTTCTCCAGTAGTGTCTTATTCGGCAGATGAAGTTGATATTGAGCAACGAGTGTCGGAGATAAACTCCTTCTCAGTGCGTACTCTACAACGGTATCGTCTTTATCTGTGCATAGAATCAATCCGACGCTTGGATTCTCGTTTGGCTTTTTAATATCACTGTCGAGAGCTTCGAGGTAAAATTCCAATTGCCCCAAATGCTCCGGCCTAAACTCACCAACCTTAAGTTCAATAGCCACAAGACAGGAGAGTTCCCGGTTATAGAAAAGCAGGTCGATAAAGAAATCTTTATTTCCAACCTGCACACGATATTCTTCACCGACGAAAGAAAAATCCTTACCGAATTCCAAGATAAAGTCTTTGAGGTGAGCAACGATGGATTTACGTAGTACATTTTCCTTATGCTTATGCGGCAGGTCAAGAAATTCAAGTACATAACTGTCGCGAAGTGCAGTTAAACCTTGAC